>NZ_JBEPNK010000009.1:0-131230 GCF_040546245.1 Arthrobacter sp. UYEF3 | reverse complement strand
ACCACACCAACCGTGGCTCTGAACGACACGATCCGTGGTTTAGGGAGGTGGCTCTGACCCGCACCACACGTGGCCTCCTTGGAAGCCAATATTCACAGCTACGCGATGCTCCGCCAGCAGGTAAAAAACATGGTGGGGGAGAGTACCGCTCAGCGAAGCCAAGGACAAGCTGTCCGCCCTCGTGGAGGAAGCAGACACGACGCACGAGATTATCCAGATCACCCGGCATGGGCACCACCCGTCAGCCGTGCTGATGTCAGCCGACGACCTGGAATCCCTGCAGGAAACCATCCACTGGCTGTCGCAGCCGGGTATCCGCGAAGACCTGGGCCAGGCCCGGAGCGTCATAGTCGCCGGCAACACGACCAGCGGCGCTGACCTCCGCAGTGAATTCGGTCTGCCTCCGCGGTGACCGGCGCAGATTCCGCCGATACGGCACCGTGGAACGTTGAGGTCACCTGCCCGGCGATGAAGGGTTTCCGGCGGGTGCCGGAGAAAGCAGCGGCAGCGATCGTCGAATTCGTTACCGGCCCACTTGGCGACAACCCCCACCGGCTGAGCAAGCCCCTCACCAACGAAATCCTCGGACTCCGCACCGCCCGGCGTGGCGACTACCGGGTGCTGTTCACCCTGGACATTGAAGAGCACACCCTATACGTCCACCGCATCGAACACCGGTCCGACGTCTACAAACCGCGCTAACCGAACTCTTCGAGGAAATCTGTTGCCGTTGGACGGCCGCTCCCCATGGCGACGAAAGGTCCATATCGGCTAAAAGACCGGGGCGCCCAGTGACCGCGCCGTACGCCCATCACAGGGGCGATGGCAACCGAAAGGCATTAACACCGTATGGAAATCATCATCTTGCCACTCCTGCCGACGTAGCCCGCGCGGCTGCGGACGTCATCGAACAGCAGGTCCGGCGGGGCCTGTCCGTTCTTGGTCTCGCGACCGGGTAAACCCCGCTTGGCACGTACCAGGACTCATCGAGCGGCACCGGAACGGCGGGCTGAGCTTCAGCCAAGCACAGGCCTTCCTTCTGGACGAATATGTGGGCATGCCCAGGACGCACCCACAGTCCCACCACTCGGTAATCCGCGACGAATTCACCGACAGCGTAGACTTCAAGGCCGACACCGTGCACGGGCTGGACGGGATGGCGAAGGACCCTGAGGTCGAGGCTGCGCAGTACGAGGCCCGCATTGCGGCCGCGGGCGGGGTGGACATCCAGATCCTGGGCATCGGCACGGACGGCCACGTCGGCTTCAATGAACCCATGTGATCGCTGGCCTCCCGGACCCGGATCAAGACCCTCACAAGGAAAGATGGCACAAGTGGCACAGGGATGTTTTTGGGACGCTTTTTTCGTGCTGCACCAAGGAAAAAGCGTGTGCCGGGAATGGCGGGTAAATCACAGCTTGAAGTGTCGGTTTAGCGATGCGTTTGGCGATTTTTAGCGGAGGCTGGAAGCGGCCGTAACCAGTCCCCTGATGCCTCTTGCATCCGGCGCCTGAGGGGGCGCAGACGCACGTTGGGCCGGGGCTGGCGGCCGGGTTGGTCCGGAAGCGCGTACCAGTCACATCATGAACTCTGTTTTGAGATGCCGTAGATTGGCAGAGGTTTGCTACCGAAAACTACCCCTAGGACACTCATGCCCGCTCTGCCGCATATTGACCATTTGGCGCTGACCGTGAGGGACATCATCGTCAGTACTGCCTTCTATTCTCGACTCTGGCAAACCGATCCCGCGGGGTATATGGCCGACGGCCCGTTCATACGCCGGATCTTCGCCCTCGCCGACGGACTCACCCTGGGGCTGACCCAGCATGCCATCAGTTCGGCAAAAGACTTCGATGAAAAAAATCCCGGCCTCGACCACATCGGATTCGCGGTACAAGATCGAACGGGATTGCTCGAGTGGCTCGACCATCTCGAAGAAATTGGCGTCGAGCACAGCGGGTTGGTCGAGGCCTCCTACGGGACGGCCCTGAGTTTCAAGGATCCAGACGGAATCGCTCTGGAATTTTTCCTACCCGCAGGCTAGCCAAATGAGCGTCCTGCAATCCGGCGATCGCTCCTTCTGAGGTGTGTCAAGGATGTGAGCATCAGCCGGTTGGTTTCTTTTTGGGTTAGCGGCCGCGGGTAGCGGCTGGTTTTGGGACTTGAAGTTGGCCATCGCTGTTGCCGGCGGCAGCCCACCCCTGCCGGCTGGCATTCTTTCGGACACGGACACGGACACGGATGCGGTGGAGGCGCCGTACGCCGTGGCGGGAGCCCTCATCCCCGAAGGGACGGGTGCTCCCGCTGCGGTGGGTGGGTAGCGGTGTCAGGCGTGGAGAGCGGCTGCTTCTTCGAGGTTCTGGCCTTTGGTTTCGGGTGCCATGAAGTAGCTGGCTGCGGCTCCGAGGAGGGCGATGCCCGCGGCGATCCACATGGTGCCGGAGAGCCCTAGGTGCGACAATGCCAGCGGTGTGGCGAACGTGCCGATGGCGGCGCCGATGCGGCTGGTTCCGGTGCAGAGACCGACGGCGGTGGCCCGGACTTTAGTGGGGAAGAGTTCGTTGGGGTAGATCCATTCCAAGATCGAGGGGCCGCCGTTGAAGATGGCGTAGAAGGCGAAAGCGAGTGCGATCAGGCCCAGGGGTGCGGTCGGGAAGAGCGCCAGGAACAGCAGCCCAACACCGGAGAGGACGAAGCCCCAGATCAGGACGGGCCGGCGGCCGAGCTTATCCACGACGAGGAGGGCGACGACGTTGCCGACGAGGAAGAATAGGTTGATCAGCCCGTAGCCGATGTTGGCTTCGTCGCCGGACTGGAGGTTGAACAAGGCCAGGATCTGGGGTCCGAAGGCGTAGATGGAGAACAGGGTCACGATGGTGCAGGTCCAGAAGATGGAGATGAACACGACCCGGTGCAGGTAGCCGCCGGTCAGGACCAGTTTGAAGGCCTGGCCGGTGCTGAGTTTGGCCGCGTTGGGATCGTGGGCGGTAATGCCGTCCAGGGTAGCGCCCTCGCCGATAGTTTTCTTCAGGATCTCCAAGGCCTCCTGGTGGCGGCCCTTGCCGACGAGCCAGTGCGGGGATTCGGGGATCGTGGCTCGAGCGATGAGGATCAGGACGGCGGGAACAGCTGAGGAGAGCAGCATCCAGCGCCACCCGTCATCGAAGGAGAGGAGCCAGTAGCCGACGAACGCGGCGACGGTGGCGCCGACGAACCACATGGCGTTCAGCCCGCCCAGGAGCCGGGCACGCCAGTTCTTGGGGACAAATTCGGCCACCAGGGAGGTCGCGATGGGGTAGTCGGCTCCGACGGCGATGCCGATGAGCAGCCGCAGGGTGAACAGCTGCCAGGCTTCCTGGACAAAGAACTGTGCCACCGAGAAGACGATGATGGCCATGAGGTCGATGGTGTACATGAGCTTGCGCCCGATTTTGTCGGTGATGTTGCCGAAGATCAGTCCACCGAGGAAGACGCCGATCAGGGCAGAGGCGCCGATGAGGCCGTTCCACCAGTCATTCATCTGCCACGCCGGGATGATCTGGACCAGGGCGATGCCGATGATGGCCAGGATGTAGCCGTCGAGGAACGGGCCGCCTGAGCTGAAGAGGGTGAGGCGTTTGTGGAAGGAGTTCAGCGGCGCTGAATCGATGGTCATTTGAGGTGCAGGTGCTGGTGCGTGGGAAAGCATGGTGGTTCCGATCTGGGAGGAGGGAAAGCGACGTTGGTAACCCAACAGATCCGTGGCCGTGGTCGGTCAGGCTGTTACGGTTGCGACCGCATCGATCTCGATGCGTTTCTCGCCCCTGAACCGGGCAACCTGCACGGTGGTCCTGGGAGGCAGGGGGTGGCCGCTGAGCCTGGTGAGGTAGGCGGCGTTGTAGTCATCAAATTCGTCAAGGTCGGCCAGGAAGACCGTGAGCTTGAGCAAGTGGGACAAGCTGGATCCTGCCTGTGTGAGGGCGGCTTCGAGGTTGTCGAAGGCCTGGGCTACCTGGCCCGCGATGCCGGCCGGGACGGTGCCGTCTTCCCGGGCCGGTATCTGCCCGCACAGGTAAAGGATGCCGCCGGCTGCTGCGGAGGCGGAGTACGGCCGGGGTTTGCCGTCGGTGAACTGGGTCCGGGTGATGGCGCTCATGCGTCCGGCACCAGGTACTTCCGGGACAGCTGGTACATGGTCTGCCATTCTTCTTCACACACTTCCAGGGGTTTGGGCGGGATGTTGGTTGATGCTGGGTCCGGATGGGCCGGTTCGGGCAGCACCGTGACGACGGTGCTGTGCCCGCTTCTTTCCGGCAGGTGGGCCGCGACCGCCTCCGATGCCAGGAATTGCGTGGTCGAAAGGACCCCGTCCCGGACAGTGAGGTAATCGGTGGCGTGGTCGGTGTCGGGTGCGGCGCAGTCAAGGGCCGTGGCGATGGTGATCCGGCGGCCCAGGGAGGCGGTGCGCCTGAGCACCAGGTCATTCCAGAGCAGTCCCGGGATGCGGGTCTCCGGTGCACGGGTCACGGAGACTTCCTCGTCCGGGCCGTCGCCGGCGAGGTCGAGGAGTTGGAGCGCGGTCCGCAGGGGCGGTTGGCCCGCGGATTCCAGCTCGCGCAGGGTGCCTCCCACCCAAGCGGTGACACTGGCTGCTGTCGGGCGGGCGGGTGCGGTCCAGTCCGCGTCCAGCAACTCTTCGAGGAGTCGCAGGCCGGCGTGTTCTTCGGCTTCGGCGCGGAGGACTGCGAGGGCCCCTTCCTGGGCTTCGAGGGGGTCCGCGCCGGCCGCGCAAAGGGATCGGAAGGCCGCCTCTTTGATTTCGCGGGGCTGGACGGCGATGAAGCGGTCGTTCTGCGTCCGGGCGGGGGCCGGTCCGGTGATGGTGTCAGACATGTGCGTGTTCCTTCGTGGTGTCCATGACGTGGGTGAACAGCCGGGCCCAGTTGCCGCCCATCACGGCGGCGATGGTTTGGTCGGTGAGTCCGGCTGCTGCGAGGCCGTCGGTGAGCCGGGGGAAGTCCTGGGGTCCGGTGAACCAGTCCGGCCAGAGGGGCCAGGTGGGAGCATTCTCCGGGTCGGTGGGTTGCCAGCGGCCGTTGCGGAGCCAGCCGACGAATTCCTGGTCCCAGCCGCGGGTGCAGTCGCTGCCGATCCCGATACTGCCGGGCCCGTACTGGTCCACCATGCGTGCCACCATGGTGCAGAAGCTTTCGATGGTGACGTGTTCACCGCCGCTGACCGTGGGATAGAGGCAGCAGCCGATGACGCCGCCGCGGTCCACGAGGGGCTGGATGACGTCGTGGGGTTTATTCCGAGGGGTGTCAAAGAACCAGAGCGGATTGGAATGGGTGACGGAGACCGGCGTCGAGGACGCTTCGATGGCGTCGCGGCTGGTCCGGTATCCGACGTGGGAGAGGTCGATGAGCATGCCCACCCGGTTCATCTCTTCCACAATCACCCGCCCGTAGCGGGTCAGACCGGAATCATCGGCTTCGAAGCAGCCGCCGCCGATCAGATTCTGGTTGTTGTAGGTCAGTTGCGCGATCCGGACCCCGAGCCGGTGGAAGAGCTCAACGTAGCGGTAATCGTCTTCGAAGGGGCTGGCGTTCTGGAACCCGAGGAACACCGCGATCTTGTTTTGCTGCTTCGCGGTTTCAATGTCTGCACCGGTTGAGGCCAGGAATGCAAGGTCCGGGTTGTGGTTGACGAGGTCCAGCCACTCACCGACGGACCGGAGGGTGTCCGCGGCGTTTTCCCAGACGGCGCAGGTCGCGTTGACTGCGCTGACACCGCCGGTACGCAGTTCTTCCAGTACGGGGCGGCTCCAGTTGCTGATTTGCAGTCCGTCCACGACGGTCAGCTGCGAGTGCAGGCTCATTGTTCAGGCTCCTTCGGCGCTGTCGGGAAGAGCCAGTCGTCCTGGTCTGTTCCGCCGTTGATGTCCACCGCGCGGGGGGCTCCGCTGAACAAGGTCACCCGCAGCCAGTCGGTGGACTGGGGACTGAAGTTGTTCATTCCGTACGTGGCCAGCTGAAAACGCTGGGTGCTCAGGGGCAGGAATTCGCCGTCGATGAGGTTGTCCTGAAGCTCCCCGTAAAGGAAGGGGCGGGTCTGCTGGACCCGGGACGCGGCGAACCGGTGCCCGGGGTAAGTCAGCAGGAAATCCGCGATGCTCCGATGTGCCGGAAACCGTTCCAGATCCGCGGTGAGGGCGTTGATGCGGCGGGCGATGTCTGTGCAGTGCTCGGCGCTCCCGGCGGTCCGTGATGCCCGCAATGCACGGCGGGGTTCTTCGTTGGCTGCGGAGGAGAACCAGTAATAGCCCGTCCTCTCCGGATTGGTGAAGTCGTAGCCGCGCGCCCAGGCGTAATTGGTCTCCAGCAACTGTTTCAGTTCCCAGCAGCGCATCGCCGCGTCGAACGGTGCGGCTCCATCGACTCTGAGAAGGGATTCGGCATCGTCGTCGAAGTCGGTCCGGAGTTCAATAACGATGGAGGCAAAGATTCCCCGGGCCTCCGGGCTGAGGTGTGCGGCCGTCTCGTGCAGGCGGGACAGAACCGCTGCCGGCTCCGTCGCCGTGGCCATGTGGGTCTGCAGTTCGGACCGGAGCTGCCGGAGCTGGGGCCTGATCGCATCGGTCGGCAGGAACGGGGCGGTCTTGAGGGCGTGTTTCTCTTCGAGGTGGAGCTCAGCCTGAGCGAGGAGTTCCGCGACGCGGGCAAGATCCGGATCGCTGGGCGCGTAGTCCCGGTTGAGCCCGGCGGCGAGCGGAAGTTCCCGCAGCAGGCACCAGGCATCCAGATATGCCGGGTGGTTGATCACGAACGGGACCATGCCCAGTCCGGTGGCGTTGCCCAGTCCTAAATATTTGCCCCACGCCGGGTCCAGGGGTGCCGCGGTGGTTCCGGCCGCGGAGGCTTTAGCGGCGGCGACGTGTTCAACCATGTCCATGCTCAATTCCCGCAACAGCCAGGCGGTGAGCATCTGGGACCGGTACGGGACGGCCAGGGGGTGGTCGGCGGGGATGTCCGCGAATTCCTTGAGCCCGAATTTTCCGTTGCCGTAGAACGCAGTGCTACGGATCAGGTACGGGCTGGGCCCGATGATCTCGACGTCGGGCTGGCACCCGGCGGCCAGGCAATCGCTGACGTAGTCAAAAAAGCGGGCGCTGCGGTTCGCCCGGGTCAGGATGATGGTTTCCGGATCGACCCGGCCGCGCTCCTGGACCGGGACATTGCGCCGCAGTTCGGCTTCGCGCTCCGGTGTGAGGTCCCCTTCAATGAGGGCCGCGGTCACGTCCCAGGCATCCGCGATGACCCGATCGGTGCGTTCGCTTTCCTCCAAGGAGCGGCAAAAAGCGATGAAAGTCAGCTGCCGGCCTTCGGCGTTCACGGTATATACGGCGGTGCCCCGGGCATCGGCGTCCAGATCCAGACGGGTCCTGGACACGGACCATCCCCGAGCTGCGGCGCGGCGGAGCATGGTGCGGGCAAAGCTGTGCCGGGTGGCCCAAGCCCCGTTCATGTCGGCGCCGGAGAGCACGTCCCCCGGGGACCGGAGCCCGTGTGCGGTTCGTTCATCCTGCAGTGTCATGATCATGCCTTCGCTGGTGCCAGACGGAGATAAGCAGTCTTTTCGTGGGTAAAAAATGCCGCGGCGACGGTACTGTTCTGCTCCCGGGGACCGGCGAAGGTTGAATCCTTCATCCCGCCGAAGGGGGCATGCAGTTCGGAACCGGTCGAGGGCGCATTGACCTTCACAAGGCCGGCGTCCAGATAGGTCACACACTGCCGGGCGGCACGCTCATCGCTGGTAAAGACCGCGGCCGTGAGGCCGAAGTCGGTGTTGTTGGCCAAGGCGATGGCTTCGTCCAGTGTTGCGGCGCGGAGGACGGTGACCACGGGCCCGAAGACCTCTTCGCGGCAGATCGTCATCGACGCCGGCCCGGTCAGCACGGTTGGCAGGACGTAGTGCCCTTCCGCGGCGGGAGCAGCAGCCTGGGCCAGAATTTCCCCGCCTTCAGAAATGGCCGTCTCGATCGCGGCATTAATTTCATCGCGGGCGGAGCCGGAAACTACGGGGCCAATCTGCACCGACGGGTCAGTGCCCGGGCCCAGGACAAGGGCAGAGACTTTCTCCTTCACCTTGGCCAGGAATGGCTCGTGCCCGTCGCCGACGAGGATGATCCGCCGGGTGGCCGTGCACTTCTGGCCGGTGGAACCCATCGCGGCGTTGACGGCGCTGGACGCGGCCAGTTCGACGTCGGCATCGGGCAGGACGAGGGTGGCGTTGTGTCCGCCGAGTTCCATCTGCAGTTTTGCGCCGCGGCCGCAGACAATCCCGCGGATGTGGTGGCCCACCGGAACCGATCCGGTGAACGTCACACCGGCCACTGACGGGTGGGACACGAGTTCGGAACCCAGCGGACCGGGCCCAAGGAGCAGGTTCGCGACACCGGCCGGAACACCTGCAGCGGCCAGGATGTCCATTAGCAGGACGGACACTCCGGGGGTGTTGCTGGCGGACTTCCACACCACCGTATTACCGTGCAGCAGTGCCGGTGCGATCTTCCAAGCCGGGATCTGCAACGGGAAATTCCACGGCGTGATCACACCGACGATTCCCAGCGGCCGCCGCACGGTCAGGATCCGCTCATCGGGGTGGCTGGACGGATATTCGGTGCCGATCGGGTTTCGAGCCGAGCCTGCGTGGTAGTCGAACGTGTCGGCAGAGGCGTCGACCTCCATCCTGGATTCCGCCAGCGTCTTACCGTGTTCGGCCGTCATGACCCGGGCGATTTCATCGGCCCGTTCCCGGATCAGTGCAGCGGCAGAGGACAGGATCCGGCCGCGGGCCAGAATCCCCAGCTTGTCCCATGCGGGTGCGGCGTCGGTAGCCGCCTGGATCGCCTGCGCCAACTCTTCGGAACCGGCCTGGTGATAGGTGGTAACTGCCTCCTCCGTTGCCGACGGGTTGAACCGGGACGTGGTGTCCCCGGTCCCTTCAACCCAACTACCGTTGATGAAGCTGCTGACGGGCTTGGTCATGACGGGCATTCTCGAACCTCTTAGTGTTTGTTGATCTGTGACTGTCCTCACCATCCAAGGTAAACCCGAAACCCGCCGCACTGAAGTATCTATTTGACTCCCATCAATACTGACTTAGTCTTGTTCGTATGAACCTTCGTCGCCTGGAGCTTTTCGTCGCAGTGGCCGAAGAACTGCACTTCAACCGGGCCGCCGAGCGGCTGCACATGGCCCAGCCGCCGCTGAGCCAGCAGATCCGCAAACTCGAAGAGGAGTGCAAGACCCAGCTGTTCGTGCGCAACTCCCGCAACGTCCAGCTCACCGCCGACGGCGAACTACTCCTGACGCATGCCAGGAAACTTCTCAGCCAGCATGCAGCCATGACAGCTGCCCTCCGGCAGGCCCGCGACGGCGAAATCGGCAAGCTGCGTCTGGGCTTCGTCTCCTCGGCGGCGATTTCGGCCCTTCCGCCCGTAGTCCGGGAACTCCGGTCCCAATGGCCAGGCATCGACCTCGAGCTCCGCGAGGAAACCACCGACGCGCAGATCGAGCTCATCACCGCCGGCGCCCTGGACGCCGGCATTGCAAGGGAAGTCCGGAACGTGCCCGGACTCACCACCACGCTTTTGCAAAATGAACGCCTAGTGGTCGCCGTCGCGACAGACCACCCCCTGGCGGGTCGAGGAGCCGTTGGACTAAGGAACCTAGACGGAGAGAAGTTCATTGCCTTCCCGCGTAACCGGATCTCGCGGCTCTTCGACCACATCGCCGCACTCCTGCATGCCGCCGACGTCGACTTTGAGCTCGCCCAACAGGCCGTCCAGTTCCCCACCATCCTCGGGCTGGTCGCCGCCCACCTCGGCATCGCAGTCGTCCCGGAATCGCTCCGCGCCTTCGCCATCCCCGGCCTCGCCTACCTGGACATCCAAGACACCAACGCCGTCTCCCGCGTCAGCCTGATCTGCAGCAATGACATGACCGACTCACCCCTCGTCGCCAAAGTCAGGGACGCCTGCCGGCAGACGATGGGAGCACCGGAAGCTACCTAAAGCAACCCTGGCTTGCCGGCCAAGCATGTCACCAGCAGGCGGACACAGCAGCCAGCTCCCTCCAAGCCCGTAGGGCACCACCGGGCCATGGCTCGGCCGAGGTGAGTTTGCGCTACTGCCGCCTATTCGGCAACACGGTCAGAACCGAAGGCGAACGCCCCCGGATATGGCCAAACCAGCGATCGTCCCCCCGCCCGCCGGAGGCAGAACATTGCCGCTGGTCGATATCACCAACGGAGACTAGGGGAGACCCCGATGATCAAAGCACGCATGGCCGGTCGATACTGCCTGCGAGCCCCCGGGCCCAGGAAGCGTTCCCCTACGCCAACATAGGCGGGCACTGCCCCAGCTGCCGCACCGGCAATGCCCGCCTGCTGATACTCACAGCCCAACGCAACGACGCCCAAATACTGGCCCGTGACGCCGAAGCCCGCGAGTTTCAAGCTAACGCCGATCGATTTCGAGACAATGAACGAGACCTCTCAATCAGTCGCCGAAATACGGGCCCAAACTGTCAACTACACCTTGGCCAGACCCTTTCCTTTACCGGGCGGCCTGGGGTGGTGTCTGTCCACTGTCCGCGCGCGGATCGCCGTGGAGGATCGCAACGGCACCGTCCTTGACGCTCCCCCCGCCCCGGGTCTGGCTTACGTGCAGACGACGGCCGCCAGCGTTTCTACAGCAGGTTTGCCTTGAGCGTCCTGGCGATGAAGGTGCCGTATTGCTCGGCGGACCATCCCCTTTTCATGATGAGGCTCTCGTACAGCTCCGAGGTGGTGCACGCGAACATGACGTCAGCGGCCTCGAAGGCGTTGAGGCCAGGACGCAGGAGCCCCCGGGCCGCCATCTGCCGCGCGTTGCGCAGCATGCGCCGGAAGCGGACATCGTCGACCTCGCGCAGCAAATCCGCCATGTCAGCATCGCCGCTGGCCGCCGCGTCCCGGATGAGCAGGACGATCGGGGCCTCGAGCGGGCCTACCTCGGTAGCGAAGCGACCGAACTGCTCCATGAGTGCGAGCGAATCGGTGGCGGTCAGCTGCGCGAGGTCGGAACGCTGCTCCGCTGGTGGCCCACCCACACCTAGGAGGCTCTGTTCCTGGATGGCCCGCACGAGCCCGGGCTTGCCGCCAAACTTCTTGTAGACCGATTCGGGAGACACCCCAGCCGCGCGCGCGATCTGCACTATCGTCGTGGGCCCGTACCCCTGTGCAAGGAACAGCTCGCGTGCCCGGGCGAGCACCGTGCGCCGCGCCTCCTCGGCGACGTCCCGGCGCCGGCGCGCGTCGTAGGTCCGCCGAGGCGCGGGAGGCGCGGGAGGCGCGGGAGGCGCTGATGCATTGACGTGTTGGGGCATGCGGTCCTAAACTCCAATCAATACAGCTAACTGTATTGAAACTAAATCTAGCAGACCCGAGCCTCCTCCACCCGACCGAGGCACCAAGGAGTCATCATTATGGACACGCCTAACGGTGTGGACCGCCTCCCCGACGGGCCCGTGCGGCGCATGTTTGCCGCCGCCCGCCGGCACGACCTCGACGCGATGGTCGCAGAGTTCGCCGACGACTACATCAACATCACCCCCAACCACCCCGCCCGCAGCTTCACCGGCAGCGCCCAAGTGCGGTCCAACTGGTCCGCCCTCTTCGCGGGAGTCCCCGATCTCACGCTGGAAGTTCGCGACTCGGTAACGGCGCCCGATGGGGAGGTCTGGGTCGAGTGGGCCTCCCGCGGCACACGTCGCGACGGCGTTACCGTCGAGCAGGCCGGAGTCGCGATCTTCACCGTGCGCGAGGGCCGGCTCTCCGCCGTCCGGTTCTACCTCGAGCCCGTCGAGCACGAGTCCGGAGACGTCAATACGGCTGTCGGTGCCGTCGCAGGCGCCGATTGGGGAGGAGCACGGACATGATTCTTGTCGTCGGTGCCACTGGTGACCTCGGCGGCCGCGTTGCCAGGCTGCTGCGCTCAGAGGGACAGGCCGTCCGCTGCCTCGTGAGGCAGAGCAGCGATGACACCGGGTTGCGGGAGCTCGGCGCGGAAGTCGTGCGCGGCGACCTCACTGCACCGGCCAGCCTTAAAGCTGCATGTCAGGACCTCGATACTGTGATCGCCACGGCGACGGCGATCAGCCGACGCCTCGCCGGGACAAGCCCTGCGACCATCCGGGCCGTCGACGAGCAAGGCATGAGCTCCCTGGTGAATGCGGCCGAGGCCGCGGGCGTGCGCCGATTTGTCTACATGTCCTTCCCTGGAGCTGACGCGGCTATCGGCACGCCCTTGGAGCGCGCCAAGCTGGCGATCGAGAGGCTCCTGGCCAGCTCGGCGATGCAGACGGTCATCGTCCGCTCTGACGCATTTCAGGAAGTCCACCTCGCCCCCACGGCACGCTTCGACATGGCCGCCGGGAAGGCAACAGTCATCGGCAAGGGTGACACCAAGAGGCGCTGGGTGGCCACGGAGGACGTCGCCGCTCTCCTCTCGGCGGTCGCCCTCGAGCCGGATCCTCCAGCGCTGATCGAGGTCGGCGGCCCCGAGCCGCTCACCAAGAACGAAGCCATCTCGATCGCCGCGGAACTCACCCATCACCGAATGAAGGTGCAGCACATGCCGCGCCGCGTCGCCCGCCTTGCAATCCGCCTGCTCGACCGCCGAAATGACGCCCTCGCGTCCGCGTTCGGCGCCGGGCTGCTCGAGGACCTCCAGGAGGCCACCTGGGACGACCAGCCCCTGCGCCAACGGGGGATCAACCCCAAGCCCGCCAGCGACTTCCTCCGCGAGCAGGCGCGCAAAATGACCTGACCACGCGTGCTACGGGAGCCGTTCGATCGAAGCCTAGTGATCAGCCAGAAGATCTCCAGCTGCCCGCTAGCCGGTGGTCCAGCGCGCAGCCAAACATGCCCTCGGCCGTCCGACCCATTACGGGCCTCCACACGCCTGTAATTTTCTGCGGTATCTGGCGTATAGCTGGCGGCGATATTTGGCGCGGTCAGGTGCCGATGAGCAGGGTTTCGCGGGCTGCCTCGGCGACTTCTTTGGTGATGCTGTTGACGTGCGCACTGGTTCCTGCCAGCGGTTCGTCAGGACGAAAGTGGGTTCCGCGGTGCTGAAGGTCCGGTAGTGGTGAGCCGGTCGGCCTCGTCGACGATGGGGATTAGGTCAGGCCGAAGGCGGGAACCTCGACTTAGCGGTAGAGGAGCAGGACTGCAGGGCCGCCTCCGGCGGCGAGCAGGGCCGTGACTAGGCGGGCTGATGCCGGGTCTCGCAGCACCAAGGCCGTTGCGGTGCCGCCCGTGGGGTCGGGCCGGCCCTGATCGTTCCTGAGAGGGTCCCGGTTGGAGCTTCTGGCCGTGTTCATTTGACGGTCAGGGTCCCCTTCATATTGGAGTGGTAGGTGCAGTGGTAGGTGTACGTGCCTGGTTTTGCCGGGGCTGTGAACGTCGCGCTGGTCCCGGGTTTGGCCACGGCGTCGAAGGAGCCGTCGTCGGCGGTGAGGGTGTGGGCCGCGGTGTCCATGTTCATTACGGTTACCGTCGCACCGGCCGGGACGCTGTCTGGTCCGGTGTAGGCGAAGGACTTGATGTGGATGGTCGCCCCGGCGGCGGTGCCCGTGGATTCCATCGAGGACCCCATCGGGGAGCCGCCCACGCTGTGATCCATGGTTGCGGTGGGGCCGGGAGCTGTGGCTGCAGGCTGTATTGCTGTGGCTGATGAAGTGGCTGGCGCTGAGCCGGTCCCGGTACCGCTGGTCCCGCAGGCGCTTGCACCCAGGAGGGCGGCTGCACAGGTCAGGGCAAGGGCGAGTCGTTGCGGGGCATGGGTCGTCTTCATGGTCTTCTTCCCTATTTACGGAGCTGACGGTAATGCGGGAGTTTCCGGCCGGGGGCCTGCCCCTGGCGCCCAGGAACCGGCTCTGCGACGGTGGTTAGGTGGGGTGGCTGGAGGTCAGGTGGGCGTAGACGACGGTGTTGTCACGGTATTCCCCGGTGGCGGGGTCGTAGCCGCCGCAGGTGATCAGGCGGACCTCGGGGCGGTCGGCGTTCCTGTAGACCTCGACGGTGGGGAAGGCCGCTTTGTGGTAGACGTCGACTCTGTCGACGGTGAAGACCGCTGCGGTGTGGTCCGCGCGAGTGAGGGTGATGCTTTGGCCCGGTGTGAGTTCGTGGAGTCGGTAGAACAGTCCGAAATCGCTGGTGGTGGTGTTGACGTGGCCGAGGATGATCGAGGATCCGGTCTGGCCGGGGGTGGGGGAATCCCGGTACCAGGCCCCCGGTGCGCCTGGTTCCCCGGAGGGCGTCTGAAGTTCCCCGTTCGCCTGTTTGCCCAGCGGCAGCAGGGCTGAGTTTATCCCGATGGCCGGAACTTCGACTTTCACGGGCACGGACGCGGGCAACGCTCCGTCTGGCGCAGCGGGGGCGGGTATGGTCGTGGCGGTCGGGGACCCTGCTTCCGCCGCTGAAGCAGGCGGGGACCCTGCTTCCGCCAATGCAGGCGGGGCAGCGGTTGATACTGTGTCGGTTGCGGACGGTGCCTGGGGTTCGGCGTGGAGCCCGAGAGCGGTGGTGGTCATGCCGCCGGCCAGGAGCACGGCGGCCGCCGCGGATGCGATGAAGCGTCCGCGGCGGCTGCTGTTCTCAGTTCCCATCGGGTCCCTGAAATTTCTGCGTCTTCTAGGCCTTAGGCGGCCATCCGGCGACGGACGGCGTAGGCTCCGCCGGCTGCCAGGATGAGGCCGCCGCCGGCGGCCAGGAGACCCAGATCAGGTCCGGCCGGAGCCGGGGTGGTGATGCCGGTGCCGGGGGCCCCGGCGGGCATCGCGGTCAGGGTTCCGCACAGGGCCGGTGAGGTGGCGGCCAGGGGCAGGGACGGGACGAGGTCGCTGGGTTCCTTTTGCGCGGCGGCGGGCAGGGTGGCCGGGTCCAGGCCGTGGACGACGACGACGGCGGTGCCGGCCTTGAGCGCGGCGGAGGTCTTTGCATCGAGGGCGATGGTGCGCTGGTAGGTGTACGAAGCGCCCATTCCGGCGACTTTCAGGTCGGTGCCGGCTGCCGGGCTGGTGTCGCCGCTGGTGGACAACGTGGTGCCGATGCCGCCGTAGAAGGGGGCGCCTTCGGTGGTGCTGATGACGCCGTCCTTGCTGGTGTCCGCTGACATGTCCGGGCAGGTGCCCTTTGCTCCGATGTGGATGTGCTGGACGTGCGGGTACGGATTGCCGCCGAAGGTGGCAGCGAGTCCGGAGACCTTTTCGGTGACGGTGGCCTGGTCACCGCTGACGGTGATCATGACGGTGCCGGAGGCGTTGCTGCCGTTGACGGCGGCCAGGTTGGCCTGATAGTTCGTGTTGTCCGCGGCGAGGGCCGGGCTGGTGGAGAGTGCGAGGGCGCCCAAGGCAAGGGCGGGGGCGATCAGGAAAGCTGATTTCTTCATGGGTTTCCTCCGATAAGAATGAACGCTCCCCTGATGGGCACGCCCATGACTGTGACACTAATGGTTCGTTGTGGTCCACGTCACGGATGGGAGGAAGATTGAACGATCTATTTTACCGGGCCCTTTTGCCGGGCCCTTGACGCGGAGCGCTATTCGGACCAGCAGGCCAGGACCGAGGTAGCCACCTCATAGGCGAAGGCGCTGGGGCTAACTCCATGTGGGCCAAGGTTCACAGGCAGGGCCGTCGCGTCTACTGTCAGGACGAAGTTGTCCTTGACGAAGGACACCGCCCCGTCCGGTGTCTGAAAAGCCGGGAAACCCAGATTCGCCATGCCTTCGATGGGCTGGGCGGCACGAGTTCTCTGCTGCAGTGCATCAAAGTAGACAAGCGCGTCGGCCGGATTCGGTGCCTCTTTCACTGAGAGCACGAACGGGCCCGACGCCAGCGCGTACGTGCAGGTATAGAGCATGTCTGCCCAGGTGTCGGTGGTCCGGGGCGGCCCGGACAGGGACAGGATCCGGGCAATATTGGACCGGGTTTCGTCTCCGCAGACCATTTTTGCTGAGGCCGAGGGTGCACCTGTAGGTGTCGCCGTCGAGCCGTCCGAAGGTGATGACGGAGATGGGGAACCGCCGGAGACCGCGTCGCGGGCGGCGGCTGATACCGGCGGAACGGCTGCGGGGTGACCCGCCCCCGGGGCCTCGCCGGCTCCCGGGGCCGCAGCGCAGCCGGCCAGCAGCACCGCGCAGAGGCCCGCGGCCCCGAACCAGGCCATACAGGCGGTGCGGGCGCAGCTCCTGCTTTTCATGTACAAACCTTTCCAGACATGCTCGGTCCTAAAAATTCCTAAGAGCCTTCCTACAGAGTATTCGCTGGGGTATTGAGCACGGACGGGTCGCGAATGGCGTTTGGCGTTTGGCGTTTGCCAATCGGCGTATGCCTGGCCCATCCCGGGCCGGCCGGACCGGGGGTGGACGGGGTGGACATAGGGGGAGAACCGCTGCCCTGGAGAGCCTTGTCGGGAGAGTCCTGAGGGTGTCGGCACGAGCAGAGGACTGGCAAGCGCAGGTCTCACCAAAGTTACCGTCCCTGCACTCATCCTCCACGGAGGGGGACGCCACCGTGCCGTGCGAAGGATCCGGCCAGTGCACCCATGAGGCACTGGCCCGCCGTGCACTGCACGATATCTTGCGTCATCCCGGGCGCTCCGCACGGATGCAACCTCGGCCACCCCAATGAATGGATCGAAACCCTGACCTGGTTCCTGGTCAAGTCGCCCACACCGACGGCCTCGTTGCGGCCGTTTATGACGCTCTGAACAATGTTCCCCCGGTATCGCCTGAAGCCGTGTTCCGCTTCTGATCCGGTCGGGGGAAACAATGCCGCCGTCGACGACTGAGCAGGAGCTGCTTAGAAAGGTGCCGGGCTCCCCGTCGTCGCGTCCGAAGATACCTGGCAGTTCTTGCCCCAGCGCAGGGGTGAATTTGAGCTGTCGACTGCTGGTGGCACCCGCTCCAGCCAGCGTCGAGGACACTGCCTATTCGTTGTCCGTTCTCTTTCCGGCCCGGATCTGGAGGTGGCCACCCCGGGCCGAGGCGCGCATGACATCGACGCATCGTTCCTCGACGGCCTGCCAGGGGGCGGCGGTGATGTCGGATCCGCCCGCCGCGCAGGCCAGTCGTGCCAGCGGAGTGAACCATCGGGCCCATCCCACCGGGTCCTGCATATCAACGACCCCGATCCGGGCGTCTGCGGAAAGCAGCCTGTTCATGTTCGTCCAGGCCTGCTGCCAGTCCCCCATCAGGGACAGCGAGTAGGTGGCCAGGGCTGCATCCGAAGCCGCGGCTCCCCCGCTCTCCTGGATGCGGGCAGCGATGGTCCCAGGATCGAGCAGCACCATGTCTGCCTGGAGCAGGATCACGTTATTCCAGCCGCGGGCCTGGGCGCGGCGCCGCGCCTGGTGGAGCATTTCGGCGCTGCGGTCGATCCCGACGATGGCCCCGGAGGTACCAACGCGCTGTTGCAGCAGCGAAAAATTCAGTCCGGTTCCGCAGCCGATGTCCAGCACCTGCTGGCCCGTGGTGGGAGCCAGGGCATCGATGCCTAGCACCCGTCCGGCATGATAGACAGGGTATTCGCCCGAGAGCAGATCATAAAACGGGGCAAACAGCGTGTATTTATCGCCGATGGCAGGCTCCTTCAGGTTCGTTCCGCCGCAGCGGCACGGTCGCGCAAGACCGGACCGTCGGGCGCAAATGTCAGGCATGCAACGTCACTCACAAGGAGTCCATCATGGCAGTGGGGAACCGGATCATTGATCTTCTGGTGGTCGGCGGCGGGACCGCCGGGATCGTGGGCGCCAAGACGGCGGCCGGATTCGGAGCGCGGACCGTCCTGGTCGAACAGGCCCGCACCGGCGGTGACTGTCTGTGGACCGGATGCGTCCCGTCCAAGACCCTCCTGTCGGCAGCCGGTCACGCCGTCACAGCGCGCGCACTGACCGGGCAGGCACCGGAGTTCGCTGCAGTCCGGAAACGCATCTTCGCCGCCATCGACACCATCGAACCCGTCGACTCCCCTGAGGCACTCGAAGCCGCCGGCGTTGAGGTCATCAAGGGCACGCTGAGGTTCCGCGCCCCCGGGGTGGCCGAGGCTGACGGCAGGACGATCCGATTCCGGCAGGCACTGATCGCCACCGGCGCGGCGCCGGTCAGCACCGGCATCCCGGGCCTGGACCCGGGCGCCACCGTGACCTCGGAGACGATCTGGGAACTCGACACCCTGCCGCGGCGGCTGGCGATTGTCGGCGGCGGCCCGATCGGCTGCGAACTCGGACAGGCCTTCGCCCGGCTCGGATCCGAGGTCACCATGATCGTCCGCTCCCGGATCCTCCCCAGGGAAGACCCCGACGCCGCCGGCCTCGTCCGGGAGGCCCTGGAGACTGATGGTGTCCGCATCCTGGAGAACACGACCGTCGAGAACGCGGTCAGCACCGACGCCGGGTGCAGGCTCCTGCTTGCGCACGGCGCTAATGTGGACGCCGACGTCGTTCTGCTGGCCACCGGACGCACGCCGCGGACCGCGGGACTGGGCCTGGAACGGATCGGGGTAAGCCTGGACACGGAGGGCCGGGTGATCACGGATACCCGAATGATCACTTCCAACCCGCTCATATGGGCCGCGGGGGATGTGACCGCCAACCCCCGGTTCACCCACCTGGCCGGCGTGCACGCATCGGTAGCGGCCTCGAACGCGGTCCTCGGGCTCAAACGCCGGGTCAGCGGCACCGTGCCCCGGGTGACGTTCACGTCCCCGGAGGTGGCCGCCGTCGGGCTCACCACCGCCGACGCCCGCCTGCAGCACCGCGCCCGGACTGTGCGGCATCACCATGTCGACCGGGCCGTGACGGAGGACTCCACGGGCGGGTTCACCCGCCTGATCGTGGACCGGCGCGGAAAAATCCTGGGCGGCACGATCGTCGGCCCGCGGGCCGGGGAGTCCCTGGCTGAACTGACCCTGGCAGTCCAGAAAGGGATGACCACCTCTGACCTTGCCGGAACAACCCACCCCTACCCCACCTTTTCGGACGGGGTCTGGAATGCCGCCGTCGCCGACGTCAGGGAGCGCCTGGCTAATCCCGTGGCACGCCGGGCCATGGCAGCGCTGGTCTGGTTCCGGCGCCACCGGCTGGACATGCCTGAGAATCACCGCAGGGACCGGTAACCGGCGCTAACCTGTTGGGAAATCACCGGTAGCACCCGGACGCTTTACCCAGACGGAAACTCTTCGGCTACCGGCCGACCGATGTTCCGTACCTTGGTCGGCCAGGTGATTTTGGCCGCCGCCGTGCTCGGAGCGTCCGCGGGGGAGTCGATCTCCTGCGCGGCGCCGGAGTGAAAAGGTTTCGCGGCCACCCATCCATGATGCAGATCACAACGAATCAACGGTGTCACCATCACGGGCCAGCCTGCAGCAATTTGCGGTGGCTATTTCGTCTGGGGATCCGGCGGGAGTACCCTCCGGAATGTCATGGTCTCAAAAATGCACTCATGACAGGAGCACACCGATGTTCGACCAAAAATTCATCACCGAAGCACTAAACCGGAGCGCCGAAAATCCTTTGGACCGGCGCATTCTGTTCCGGGCCGCCGGGATCGCGGGAATCGGCGGTGCCGCGGCCCTGCTTACCAGCGCACCGGCCCAAGCGTCCAAGGACAAAGATAAGATGCACGGCGCACCAAGCGACGGGGCGATCCTGAACTTTGCCCTGAACCTGGAATACCTCGAAGCGGAGTTCTACCTCCGTGCCGTCACGGGCCGCGGCCTGGATGAAGGGCTCACGGACGGCAAGGGTCGCATGGGCGGCGTCACCGGCGGCGCGAAGGTCCCCTTCAAGCCCGGCAGCCTAATCGAAAAATACGCCAAGGAAATCGCCGCCGACGAAAAATCCCACGTCAAATTCCTCCGCACCGCGCTGGGAGGCGCGGCTGTGTCCCGACCGCAAATCGACCTGGAGGCCAGCTTCACTGCTGCCGCCATGGCCGCTGGCCTGATCAAGAAAGGCCAAAAATTCAACCCCTTCGCCGATGAAACCAGCTTCCTCCTGGGCGCGTTCATTTTCGAGGACGTAGGGGTCACCGCCTACAAAGGAGCAGCCCCGCTGATCGACAACAAAACCTACCTTGAGGCCGCTGCCGGCATCCTCGCCGTTGAGGCCTACCACGCCGGCATCATCAGAACCACCCTCTACGCCCTCGGGCTGCAGGGGCCCGCCCAGGCCATCTCCGATGCCCGGGACAGCCTCGACGGACCCACCGACCTCGACCAGGGCATCGGCACCAAAGAAACCGCCAACCTCGTCCCCACCGACGCCAACGGCATCGCTTTCAGCCGCAGTCCCGGACAGGTTCTGAACATCGCCTACCTCACCCCCGAGGAAGCAACCGAGGGCGGATTCTTCCCCGACGGCGTCAACGGCGAGATCAACACCAGCGCCAACAACGCCTGACCCACCCAACACCCACCAAGAGAAACACCGGAATCACCGGAGGCGGCACCCGGAAAGGGTGTCGCCTCCCCTGCGCGGGGGGAACGGACCCCGCCTGGTGGCCCCGATGACACACCTCGCGATGAAAGACAACTTGCCGGATTGGCCGGTTACCGTTTGCAACGGTGTGGCATAGGCTCCCCACAGCCACCTGACGCTTCGGATAGCCGGCGCGAGGGCCTGGCAGGAAGCCCCTGCCTCCGGCCCGGACACCGCGGGTTTACAGGTTCTGTAGGTCGGGGCCCGGAGTGGCCTGGTCGGCGGTGGCTTCGGTCTCGGCGGCGGCCGTGGCGGCGCGCTTCTCGCGCCGCCGGTCGTTGAGTACGCACAGTCCGATCGCGGTGAAGAAAAGCAGCAGCATCGGCACGGCGAGGTAGAACATGCTGGTCGCGTCCGCGCCGGGCGCTGCCATCGCGGCGAAGAGGCAGACCAGGAACACGGTGATCCGCCAGCTCTTGAGCAGTTGCGCACCTTTGACCAGGCCGGCTAAATTCAGCCCGAACAACACCACGGGCAGCAGGAAGGCAATGCCGAAGGCGAGCAGCAGGCGTAACACGAAGGACAGGTACACCTGGGCGCTGATGAAGTTGGAGCCGCCCGAGGGCGTGAAGTCGGTCAGCACCCGCACCGCGTTCGGCAGCACCAGCCACGCGAGCAGCACGCCCCCGACGAACAACGGGACCGCGGCAGCGACAAAGGACAGCGCCAGGCGCCGCTCCTTCTTACGCAGCCCGGGCACGATGAAGGCCCAGAGCTGGTAGATCCAGACCGGGCTCGCCACGATCAGGCCCAGGAACACGGACACCTGGATCATCAGGTCAAAGGAACTCGCCACGCCGTCGAAGTTCAGCGAGGCCTGCCGGCCCTGATGCTCATTCAGGTCGCGGATCGGCTTGATTAGCGCCGCGAGCATCGGCTGGTATACGAAGAAACCAACGACGGTTCCTACGACGACGGCGATCGCGGACTTGAAGAGCCGGTTCCGCAACTCTTTGAAGTGATCGAGGAGGGCCATCCGCCCCTCGGGGTTGGACCGGCGGCTGCTGCTGACTGCCATGGCATCTCAGACGCTGGTAGGCGGCGGAGTCTCGGTACCGCCGACGGCGCTGCTACCGGCTCCCGTGGACTTCGGTCGGTTCACGGCCTCACCTTCTACGGCATCGGCGGCGACCGGGCCCTTTACGGGAGGGTCATCCTTCTTCATTTCGCGAACCTCAGATTTAAAAATCCGCATCGACTGGCCCAGGCTGCGGGCCATTCCCGGCAATCTCGGCGCAGCGAAAAGGACCAAAACAAGAACGATGATGATAATCAGATGCCAGCCCTCAAGCCTCATGACGGACGTCCCTTCCCTTGAGCGAATCTTACGTCGAACCAAACCCAATGTCCCCCTGCTGACGGTCTAACACCAACGGGCAGGAACAACGCGTCGTGCGCCTGCCCTGACGCCGTCCGATCGCACCCTTCGGCGGCGTCACCCCGGCACCATCGACCCCAGCAGCGACCAAGCTGCCAGGCTAAGCACACCGGGGCGGTACCTCCACAAGCGCTGGACCTGCTTGCTCATTTCAAAGGAACCGGGCCCGGGACTGTTAAGGACGGCCACCGGCAACGCAAGCCCGGTCAGGTTTCCCTGCGGGATGGCCGCTCAGCTTATTCCGTGCCGTTGTCCTGCGCTTCAAGGTGTTTGGCCATGGCCTCAACCGCCTGGTTCCACCGTGCCGCCAGGACCTGCCTGCTCAACGGTGCAAACATGCTTGTCAGCACCTTTTCAACTGCATCATATGCGGCGTCCCTGGCCCGTTCCTGCGCCGCCGGGCTGTAATAGTTCATGCCCGTTATTCGACGCCGCGCACGCAAAGGATGGTCTGCCAGCTCCGGGGCAGTGCACCGGAGCGCAACGAATAGGGGTGTGGCCAGGATGGATCGGATTGCCAAGAGAAGCGTTGAGGAAATAACAAACCCGTATTACGCGGTGGCGGCAGCTGCCCTGCCCGGGACCGCGCCGACGGCCGTCGAGCCGGGCAGGGAGGCTATTCGGGATACCGGACGTTCCGGTGGTCAAAAAACATCAGGCTCCCCGCCGGCGTGCCGGGGACCCGAATCCCCAAATGGGGCGAGCGGATCACCACGACGATGCCCTCCCTGCGTCCGTTAAAGGGGTCATCTCCCACCACGATCTGACCGGCCCTAAACGGGATGCGTGCCTCTTGGAGGCGGTGTGCGGCCTGCCCGAGCGCCCGGGCCAGGCGGCCCCGCTGCGGGTGTGCTGGTTTTACGGCGGATAGGACCATCGGACTGCTCCTTGCGCAGAAAGTGCTTTCGCGCGGGCCCGGATCTTCCGGAAGAGCCCCCAACTTGACCCTCCGTTCCGGTGCCCGCGCAGAAACCAGCCTAGAAGTTTGCCTCAGGAGTCACACCAGTACCGACTACCTCAATTATCACAGGGGATTACGTGGAAGGTACCTGACAACGGGGGCCGACTGTGCGGAGGGCTCCGTCTGACCCAATGGGCACAACCCGGCGGCACGGCATGCTGCGTTGACCGCATGTCTGGCCCGGCAGTCGGCCCTAAGGGCTAGGGTGGTGTCAAAGAGAAGGGGAGTGCCTCATGGAGTACCAGAATCCTCAGTCCGCACCGGGCCTAGAGACCGCCCTGCCCGGAGCGCTCCGCGCGACCGGCCGCACAGTCATTTCCGAAGCCGCCGTCGCCAAGGTTGCCGGCATCGCCGCCCGTGCGGTCCCTGGGGTGTACTCCCTGGGGACGGGGCAGTCGAGGGCGTTGGGCGCCATCCGCGACGCGGTCGGCAGTTCGGACCACGCTGTCGGGGTGCGCGCTGAGGTCGGCGAGACCCAGGTGGCCGTGGACATTGACCTCGTGGCGCTCTATGGCACCCCTTTGCATCCGCTGGCGGACCAGATCCGCGCCGCCGTCTACGCCGCCGTCGAGGAGCTTGTCGGGTTACAGGTCATCGAAGTGAACATTGAGATCCATGACGTCTTCGTCCCCGGCCCGCCCAAGCTGCCGGCCGCCGTCGAGGCGCGGCCGGTTCGGGAAGCGCTCCAGTGAACCTGACAGTAGTCGGCGTTGCCGCCGGCGCCTTCCTAGCCTTTATGTCCTTCGCGTTCGGGGTCTGGGGCTTCCTGGGGTCCCTGCTCTTCATGGCCGTCGGAGCCCTGCTGGGCCGCGCGGCGGAAGGGAAACTGGACCTGCGCAGCGTGTTCGACGCCGTTACCGGTCGGCGTTCCTCCTCATGAGCGGCGCCACCGGGCGCCTGCTGGCCGGACACAACCGGATCAGCACCCAGGCCCTCACCAGCGTTGCCCGCGCCGCCGCGTCCGAAGCCCTTGGCGTGCCTCCGCAGGACGTCCGGGCCGACTGGACCGACGACGACGGCCTGCTGGCGCTGTCGCTCGTCACGCCGATAGTAGTCCCGTCGCTCACCTCGGTGCTTGGGGACCCGGCGCACGTCGCCGGCTTCGGCGGCCCCATTTGGGACCGGGCGGTGGCCGCGAAGGCGCGGATCCTGCACCGCGTCATGGAACTCAGCGGCGCCCAGCTGAGCCGGGTGGACATCCGCATCAGCGGGGCCATCATTAGCGACGGAGGGCGGGTCCGGTGAGCCACGCCGCCGAACGACATCACAGCGGCGCCGGGTCCCAGGACCCTGGCCCGCAAGCCCGCGGCTCCCACGCCAACGGCGTCGACAGCGCCTCCCTCAAGGCCGGTACCGGCCTTGAGGGAGGCTCCGGCGCGGCCGGAATGGAGACCGTCCTGGCACGGGAGACCAGCTCGTCCCGGGCGTCCGCGGCCGTCATCGCCGCAGTCCTGGTCATTGTGCTGTGCGGCTACGCCCTGCTTGAAACCGCTGTGCGGGCCGTCGGCCAGCCGCCGTGGCTGGTTGATCCGCAAATCGCCGCGGAGTGGCTCACGGCGCTCCCGGCCGGAATCCCCCCGCTGCTGCTCGGTGTCGTCGGTGCCGTGTTGCTGGCAGTGGGGCTCTTCTTCTTCCTTAACGCAGTGCTGCCCGGACGGCGTGCACGGCACGTGCTCGCCGACCCGCGTGCCGCCGTCGTGGTGGACGACGAAGTGATCGCCGCGGCGCTAGCCCGGCGCGCCCGGCTGGCCGCCAATGTGACGCGGGAACAGGTGATGGTGGTGGTCGCCAGGCGCCATGTGCTGGTCAACATCCGGCCGACCTCCGGGGTGCCGCTCCACGAGGCGGTTGTGCAGGCCGCCGTCGAGGCCGAGCTACGCGAAATGGCGCCATCACCCCTGCCCGACGTCCGCGTCAACCTGGCCACCTCGGGGGTGATCGGCGCGTGAACGGCACCCCCCGACTCCTCAACCGCATCCTGATCGGTATTCTCGGCGCCAAGCTCCTGGTCATCGGTGCCCTGCTGGTCCTGCTGGCCACGGTGCCCGCGGTCGGGAGCTGGTGGCAGGGCTGGTCCGGTCAGGTGTGGACAACGGTCCGCGGGCTGTTTGAACGAACCCGCTTCCCCGGACGGCCGGAGAGCTGGCTGTGGATTGTCATCGTGGTCCTGCTGATGGTAGTCATCGGGCTCATGGTGGCCTGGCTGGCTCAACAAGGCAAAGGCCGCGCCAACCTGCTGGTCGTCGAAGAGGACGCCGGCGAGGTACCCGGCAGCGTCCGGATCGGCGGCGGCGTGGCCGAGCAGGCGCTGAAGGCGGCGCTGGCCGACCGCCCGGACCTGGCCGGCGCCATGGTGGCCACCTATGAATTTCGCGGCGAGCCGTCCCTGCGGATCAGGGTGCAGCCGCGCCAGGGCGTAGCCCCGCATATCCTGGCCGCGGAGATTTCCGCCCTCGTGGAGGCACTGGATGCCGTCCTCGGCAAACGCACGCCGGTGCTCATCCATATCGGGTCCGGCGCGAGGTCCAGGTTCGGCCGCGCCGAACGCGTCCGCTGACCCGAACCCACGCCAGAGGACGGCACGCCGGCAGGCGCGCTTTTGGAAAATTCGACCCCGGCAGGAACATGAGCCCCGCAGGCCTTGGTTCCGCGCCGGGCCTTGCGCACCGGGGCGCCGGCCACCACCGCCACGGGTTTCCGTTGGCATAAGGTTTAATGTAAACGCTTGCATTTCCCGCCATTCCCTCGCTAGTGTGATGCCCACCACACCAACTGCACCGCCGGTCCCATCCGGTACTCAGCGAGGAGCACCAGTATGAAAACCCGTAAGTATCTACTGCCCGTTGCCGCGGCCGGTGTCCTGGCCCTCTCCCTTTCGGCCTGTGGAGGTGGCGGAGGTGGCAGCAGCAGCGCGGGAGGCGGCGACGCCGCGGCCAACCTGGACGGTCGGGGTCCCATCACCTACGTCCAGGGCAAGGACAACAGCAACGTGGTCCGGCCGCTGATCGAAAAGTGGAATGCGGCGCACCCGAATGAGAAGGTAACTTTCAAGGAGCAGACCGACCAGGCCGACCAGCAGCACGACGACCTCGTCCAGCACTTCCAGGCCAAAGACACCAACTACGACGTGGTCAGCGTTGACGTCGTCTGGACCGCGGAGTTCGCCGCCAAGGGCTGGCTCCAGCCGCTCAAGGACAAGATGGCGCTCGACACGGCCGGAATGCTGAAGCCGACCCTCGACGCCGCTTCCTACAAGGGCACCCTGTACGCCGCGCCGGAATCCTCCGACGGCGGCATCCTTTACTACCGCAAGGACTTGGTCCCCACGCCGCCCAAGACGTGGGACGAAATGATGAGCATGTGCTCTATCGCGAAGACCAACAACATGGGCTGCTACTCCGGCCAGTTCTCGAAATATGAAGGCCTCACGGTCAACGCCTCCGAGGCGATCAACTCCGCCGGCGGCTCCGTGCTGGACAAGGACGGCAAGCCGAGCCTGACCACCGATGCCGCCAAGGCAGGCCTTGGCAACCTTGCCAAAGCCTATGCAGACGGCAACATCCCCAAGGAAGCCATCACCTACAAGGAAGAGGAATCGCGGCAGGCGTTCCAGGACGGCAAGCTCCTCTTCCTGCGCAACTGGCCATACGTCTACAACCTGGCCGTCAGCGAAGGATCTTCCAAGGTCAAGACCGTGCTCGGCATGACGGCACTACCGGGCAAGTCCGGCCCCGGCGCTTCCTCGCTCGGCGGCCACAGCGCCGGCGTGAGCGTCTACTCCAAGAACAAGGCCACCGCGCTGGACTTCCTGAAGTTCCTGACCACGGAGGAAACGCAGAAGTTCTTCGCCACGCAGGGGTCTCTCGCCCCGGTGCTGACCAAGCTCTATGACGACCCGGCACTGGTCGCCAAGCTGCCGTACCTGCCCGTACTGAAGACTTCGATCGAGAACGCTGTCCCGCGTCCGGTGACCCCGTTCTACCCGGCCGTCACCAAGGCCATCCAGGACAATGCATACCCCGCCATCAAGGGCGAGAAGTCAGTGGACGCAGCGCTGTCCGACATGCAGAAGTCCATCGAAACCCAGTCAAAGTAGTCCAAAATGGCAACCGAATTGGGCCCGACGCCGGTTAAGAAGCCGGCGTCGGGCGGGACAGAATTCCACCGCCCGCCCAAGGGAGTGGGGGAGGACAACGTCATTGCGAGCCAGAGCAAGTGGGCGTCCTGGCTGTTGGCCCCCACCATCATTGCGCTGGCCGTCGTCATCGTTTACCCGATCGTCAGCGCCATCTTTATGTCCTTCCAGGCCGACGCCGGCCTGGATCCTGCCACCGGCCTCTTCGCCGCGGGCGGTCCGGCGGGAATCACGAATTACGTCCACTGGATCGCCCAGCAGTGCGCGTCCGGCGGCGGCGGGACTGTTGCCTGCCCGCCGGGCACCCTAGGGTCCCAGTTTTGGTCAGCGACGGCCACCACGTTCTTCTTCACGATTGTGACCGTGACCCTGGAGACCGTACTCGGCTTCTGGATGGCCGTCATCATGGCGCGCACCTTCCGGGGACGCAGCCTGGTCCGTGCCGCCGTGCTGGTGCCGTGGGCCATCCCCACCGCCGTCACGGCCAAGCTGTGGCTGTTCATCTTCGCCTTCGAGGGCATCGCCAACAA
Organism: Arthrobacter sp. UYEF3; assembly: GCF_040546245.1. Classification (NCBI taxonomy): domain Bacteria; kingdom Bacillati; phylum Actinomycetota; class Actinomycetes; order Micrococcales; family Micrococcaceae; genus Arthrobacter; species Arthrobacter sp. UYEF3. The sequence continues at coordinate 103,664 of NZ_JBEPNK010000009.1, read as the reverse complement.
GCTCTTTAACGCAACCATCCTCTGGACCGGCAGCGAGTGGCCGGCCAAATGGGCGGTCATCATTGCGGACGTCTGGAAGACCACGCCGTTCATGGCGCTGCTGATCCTGGCCGGCCTGCAGATGATTCCGGCCGAGGTGTACGAAGCGGCCAAGGTTGACGGCGCCTCGGCCTGGCAGCGGTTCCGGATGATCACCTTGCCGCTGGTCAAGCCGGCGCTCATGGTGGCCATCCTCTTCCGCACCCTTGATGCGCTACGGATGTTCGACCTGCCGTACATCCTGACCGGCGGGGCAAACAACACCACCACGCTGTCCATCCTGGTGATCAACCAGATCAGGCAGGGCTTTAACGTGGCGGCGGCGCTGTCCACCATCACGTTCATCATCATTTTCCTTGTCGCCTTCATCTTCGTGCGGTTCCTGGGCGCGAATGTTGTGGAGCAGCAGACCGGTGCAAGTAAGGGGAAGAAATGACCGCAGCCGCTACCGAGCTGCGCGCGCAGCAGGACCAGGGTCGCAAGACCGCCCAGAACCGGGAGAAATTGGCCCAGGGCCGGACCTACATCAGTGCCTTAGTGGTCCTCATCTGGTGCCTGGCCCCTGCCTACTGGATGGTGGTGACGGCCTTCCGCGAAGTCGGCTTCACCTACGACACCTCGATCCTGCCGACGCACGTCACACTGGATAACTTCAAGACCTCGTTCGATACCTCCTTCGGGAACCACTTCGGCCAGGCGCTCCTCAACAGCGTGTTCATCGGCGCCGTGGTGACTCTCGTGTCGCTGCTCATCGGCGTCTTCGCCGCCTACGCGCTGGCCCGGTTGAACTTCCGGTTCAAGTACCTCGTACTGGGCTTTATCCTCGGCGCTTCGATGTTCCCCGGCGTCGCCCTCATCACCCCGCTGTTCCAGCTGTTCACCAACATCGGCTGGATGGGCACGTATCAGGCCCTGATCATCCCGAACATCTCGTTCGTACTGCCGCTGACCGTTTACACCATGACCTCGTTCTTCCGCGAAATGCCGTGGGAGCTCGAGGAATCGGCCCGGGTGGACGGCTGCACCCAGGGCCAGGCCTTCCGGAAGGTGATCATGCCGCTCGCGGCCCCGGCCATCTTCACGACGGCCATCCTGGCGTTCATCTCCTCGTGGAATGAATTCCTGATCGCCAGCCAGCTGTCCAGCGACGCGACTCAGCCGGTCACCGTCGCCATCGCCAGCTTCGCCGGCGCGCAGCCCAACCAGATCCCCTACACGGCGATCATGGCGGCGGGAACCATCGTGACCATCCCGCTCGTGATCCTGGTGCTGGTCTTCCAGCGCAAGATCGTGGCAGGCCTGACCGCCGGCGCCGTCAAGTGACGGGGACGTGATGGCAGCCGCAGAGAACCAAGGCCAGATCCGCAGAACGCACCGCAGGGTGCGCTCGGGCGAGGACTTCGACATCATCATCGGATTCCTCGGCTTCTGGGCAGTGATCCTGCTGGCGGTCACCGTCTGGATGGAGGTGACCGCCCAGCCGGCCCTCGGCTGGGCCCTCGGGCTGCTGGCGACCCTGCTGGCACTGTACGGAATGCTCCGACTCCGCCGGCGTTTGCCAGGGCGGACGGCCGCCCGGCGGCGCTAAGTGCGACGCCGGCGCGTCACGAAGCGCGCCGCCCTGGCGGGCGGATAGTACGATTAATCGGCGCCGCGGGGGCGGCGCGCCGGCCGAGCTTCTGCGGACGGCCGACAAGGGGACACGGTGGCACGGACAACTGACAGGGCGCAGCGCGGCGGCCATTCCGGCGTCAGCATCGAAGACGTGGCGACCGCCGCGGGCGTCTCCACCGCCACCGTCTCACGGGCAGTGCGCGGGCTGCCCCGGGTGTCGCCGGCCACCAGGGAGAAGATCCTCGAAATCGCGGAGGACCTCGGCTACGTGGCTTCGTCCTCGGCATCGGGCCTGGCCACCGGCCGTACCCGGACCATCGGGGTGCTGGCACCCTTCGTCAGCCGCTGGTTCTTCTCCAAGGCCATCGAAGGCGCGGACCGGGAACTGCACGGACGCCAGTACAACCTGTCCCTGTTCAATTTGGGCGGCCACGGCAGCCGCCGCGAGCGGCTGTTCAGCAAGACCATGGTCTACAAGCAAATCGACGCGCTCCTGGTCCTCTGTATGGCCTTGACCCGTGAGGAACTGGAGCACCTGCACAAGATCGACATCCCGCTGGTCGTCGTCGGCGGCCACGTCGAGGGGTGCGCCTACATCGGAATTGACGACTACGACGCTGCCTCCACTGCTGTACGCCACCTCATCGACCTGGGCCACCGGGACATCGCGTTGCTGCACGGCGACGACGAGACGGACCTGAACTTCGACGTTCCGCGGGTACGGATCAAGGCGTTCCAGGATGTCATGGCCCGGGCCGCCCTGGACGTCAGGCCGGAGTGGGACCAATGGGGGGACTTCACGGTCCGCAGCGGCCAGGAAGCGTTCCAACGGCTATGGGACCAGCCCGGTCCGAAGCCCACGGCGATCTTCTGCGCGTCGGACGAGATGGCCATGGGCGTCATTTTCGAGGCCCGTCGCACGGGCGTCCGGATTCCGGAGGAGCTCTCGGTGGTGGGGATCGACGACCACGAATTCGCCGCGGCCGTGGGGCTCACCACGGTCGGCCAGCGCCCGGACGAGCAGGCCGAGCTGGGCACCAAGATGCTGCTCGATGAACTCGACGGGATCGCCGGGGCGGTGCGTTCCGTGATCGCCCCGCACCGGCTAATCGTGCGGCGTACGACGGCGGCCCCGCGGCGTGCGGAGCCGCTCGCGCCGGTGTCCGGGCAGCGGTTGCGCCGTACCTAGGCTCCCGGCGTCACAGTCCTGGCGTCACTGCCTCAGGAGGCTCGGGCCAGCTGCCGGATCGGGATCCAGCGGGAGGCCAGCCGCCGGTAGGCGGCGGCCGCTCCGGTCATGTCGCCCTCGGCGAGGCATTCGATTCCCAGCCGTACGTCCAGCGGGGAGTCGTCCGGGTAGACCTTGTCCGCCACCGCGCCGTAGTCGAGCTCCACGACCGAGTCCTGGTGGAAGAGTTCCAGCCATTCGGTGAGCTGGGTCAGGTCCTCCAGCATGTCAAGGTCCGGGGCCGCAATGGCCAGATGGGCGACTGCGTGCCTGACCCGGTTCAGGGCGGCGCCGATCGTTGCCCGGATGCGCACAGTGACGATCCGGCCGCCGGCCTCCACCACGTCCGTGGGGTCGGATTCCTGGAGGAGGCAGAACCAGCTGAAAGGGATCCCCCACGTGGAGGCGCGGGTGTGGACGCGGCGGATCCCTTCCCGGGCTTTCACCTGGTCGATGCGTTCCTGGTGCCGGTCGCGTTGCTCCTCGGGGATCAACAGCTGGGCCAGCGGACCGTGGATGCCTTCCATCAGGGCGTTGGCGGCCAGCCCGGCCCGGAGCACCAGCTGGCTGGGGCAGTACAGCAGCCTGGCCGGCAGCACCTCGCCGCCGTCGGCGCTCTGGGGTTCCGCGCCTGGGGGTCCGTCGGTCCCGGTCCCGGTGCCGACGGTCCCGGTGCCGACGTTCCCGGTGCCGACGTTCCCGGTGCCGACGTTCCCGGCGCCGCCGGAACCGCTGACCGCCAGCACGCGCACCAGATCGGTCTGCCCGGTGGGGAAGGGATCCCCGCCGGGACGGGTGATCCGGCCCAGTGAGGCGAGCAGCTCGGCGTTCTCCACCGCGGCCCGGGACTCCGAGCGGGCGCCCGCGGTCCGCAGGCCCTCCCGCTCCTCGGCGGGGAAGGCTTCCAGTGGCTCGTAGACCCGCAGCGTCGAGGAAAACGGCAGTCCTGCCTGGCCGCGGTAGAGGCTCCCCGTCACGGCTGGCCTGCGCTTCCCCGGCGGGCGTCCATCAGTCGGTCAGCTCCACGATCACGGGGGCGTGGTCCGAGGCGCCCTTGCCCTTCCGTTCTTCGCGGTCGATCGCTGCGCCTGTCACCCGGGCGGCCAGCGCGGGGGAGGCGAGGGTGAAATCGATCCGCATCCCTTCCTTCTTCGGGAAGCGCAGCTGGGTGTAGTCCCAGTAGGTGTATACGCCGGGGCCCGGCGTGTAGGGCCGGACGACGTCTGTGAACCCGACGTCCTCGAAGGCGCGGAAGGCTACGCGTTCCGGTTCGCTGACGTGGGTCAGGCCTGCGGCGCGGAAGTAGTCGATGTCCCATACGTCCTCGTCCCGCGGGGCGATGTTCCAGTCGCCCATCAACGCGATCTGGGCGTCGGGGTCCGCCTGGACCCAGCCCTCGGCGTGGTCGCGGAGCGAGTCGAGCCAGTTGATCTTGTAGGGCATGTGCTCATCATCGAGCGCCCTGCCGTTGGGCACGTAGAGGCTCCAGACCCGGATCCCGCCGCAGCTGGCCCCGATCGCCCGGGCCTCCTGGACCTCGTCCTTACCGTTCTTTCCGAAGGCGGGCTGGTCCATGAAGGTGCGTTCGACGTCGTCGAGCCCCACCCGCGAGGCGATGGCCACGCCGTTCCACTGGCTCAGGCCGAAATGCGCGACCTCGTACCCCATGCGCTCAAACAGCTCCCACGGGAAATTGTCGTCCTTGCATTTGGTTTCCTGGATGGCCAGCACATCACAGTCGGTGCGCTGGAGCCAGGCCTCAACGCGGTCGGCACGGGCACGGAGCGAGTTCACATTCCAGGTAGCAATCTTCACAGTTCCTAACTTACCGAACTTGGCACCGGCTCGGAGCGGCCGGGGCTACCGGCGGGCCGCCCGCGGCGGCCGGGACTCTGGAAATTAGTAGGAAGTCCGAGTATATTCGGGTGCAGAGATGATCTGGGTCACATGCAAAGGAGCATTCCATCATGGTTCGTGAGCTTTCCCATTACGTCGGCGGACAGCACGTCGAGGGCACCTCGGGGCGTTTCAGCGACGTCTACGACCCCTGCACCGGCGAGGTGCAGGCCCGGTTGCCGCTGGCCAGCGCCGAGGAAGTCCGCAACGTCATCGCCAACGCGGAAAAGGGCCAGCTCGAATGGGCCACCATGAACCCGCAGCGCCGCGGCCGGATCCTGCTCAAGTTCGTGGACCTGGTCAACCAGAACATGGACGAACTGGCCACCCTGCTGTCCTCCGAACACGGTAAGACCTTTCCCGACGCCAAGGGCGACATTCAACGCGGCATCGAGGTGGTGGAATTCGCCGCCGGAGCCCCGCACCTGCTCAAAGGCGAATTCTCCGACAGCGCCGGAACGGGCATCGACGTCCACTCAATGCGCCAGCCCCTGGGCGTCGTGGCCGGCATCACCCCATTCAACTTCCCGGCCATGATCCCGCTCTGGAAGTCCGGCCCCGCCCTGGCGGCCGGTAACTCCTTCATCCTTAAACCCTCCGAGCGTGACCCCTCGGTGCCGCTGCGCCTGGCCGAGCTGTTCACCGAGGCCGGCCTGCCGGACGGGGTGTTCAATGTGGTCAACGGCGACAAGGAAGCCGTGGACGCGCTGCTGGAGGACCCCCGGGTCCAGGCGATAGGTTTTGTCGGCTCCACTCCGATCGCGCAGTACATCTACGCCACCGCGGCCGCGCACGGCAAGCGCGCCCAGTGCTTCGGCGGTGCCAAGAACCATATGGTGATCATGCCGGACGCTGACCTGGACATGGCCGCGGATGCCCTGATCGGGGCCGGCTTCGGTTCGGCCGGTGAACGCTGCATGGCCATCTCGGTCGCGGTTCCGGTGGGCCGGCAGACCGCCGATGTGCTCGTGGCGAAGCTGCAGGAGCGGATCGCCGGGCTGAAGGTCGGCCACAGCCTGGCCAAGGATTCGGACTTCGGTCCGGTCGTGGCGGCAGCCGCCAAGGAGCGGATCGAAGGCTACATCGCCTCCGGCGTCGAGGAAGGCGCCAGCCTTCTCACCGATGGCCGCGGCCTCAGGGTCGAGGGCTACGACGGCGGCTTCTGGGTGGGCCCCACCCTCTTCGACAACGTCACCAAGGACATGAAGATCTATAAGGAAGAGATCTTCGGCCCGGTGCTCAGCGTGCTCCGCGCGGAGGACTACGACGAGGCACTCCGGCTCTGCAGCGAAAACGAATTCGGCAACGGCGTGGCGATCTTCACCCGCGACGGCGACGCCGCCCGCGACTTCGCCAGCCGCGTCCAGGTGGGCATGGTGGGCATCAACGTGCCGATCCCGGTGCCGATCGCCTACTACACGTTCGGCGGCTGGAAGGCGTCGGGCTTCGGCGACCTCAACCAGCACGGCGCCGACGCCTTCCGTTTCTACACCAAGACGAAGACCGTCACCACCCGCTGGCCCTCCGGCATCCGCCAGGGCGCCAGCTTCGTCATGCCGGAAGGCAGCTGATGGCGGCCCACGCGGCCCGTGAGACCCCTGAGCCGGGTGCTGATGTCCTGTTTGAGCGCCGCGGCCGGCTCGGCGTCCTCACGCTGAACCGGCCCAAGGCCGTCAATGCGCTGACCGCCGGCATGGCCGCGGCGATGCTGGACCAGCTCACGCTCTGGGCTGACGACGACGCCGTTTCCGCGGTCCTGGTGCGCGGCGCCGGGGACCGCGGGCTCTGCGCCGGGGGCGACATCGTGGCCATCTACCGGGACGTGCTCGACGGCGGCGACGCCACCGCGGACTTCTGGGCCGTCGAGTACCGGCTGAACCTGCTGATCTCCGGATACCCCAAGCCGTACGTGGCGTTCATGGACGGGCTGGTCCTGGGCGGCGGGGTGGGAATCTCCGCGCACGGCTCCGTCCGGATCGTCACCGAACGGACCCGGATGGGGATGCCCGAAACCACCATCGGGTTTGTACCAGACGTCGGCGGGACGCTGCTGCTATCCCGGTCGCCCGGGGAGACCGGCACCCACGCAGCCCTGACCGGGGCGCACCTTACCGGGGCGGACGCGATCTTCCTGGGCCTTGCGGACACCTTCGTTGCGTCCGCGCAGCTTGCGGAGTTGGCCGCAGCACTGGAAAGCGAGCCGGTGGACGCCGCCGTCGCACGGTTCGCGGAACCGTCCCCGGCGTCACTCCTCAGCGCGCAGCAGGACTGGATCGATGACTGCTACTCCAGCGACGACGCCGAGGAGATCCTGGGCCGGCTGCGGACCGCGGGGGGTCAGGCCGTCGACGTCGCCGGCACCATCGCGGCCAAGTCCCCGACCGCGGTCAAGGTGGCGCTGGCCTCGCTTCGCCGGGTCCGCGGGTTCCGCCTGGCCGAAGCCCTCGAACAGGAGTACCGGGTGGGCTTGCGGTTCCTCGCCGGCCCCGACTTCCGCGAGGGCATCCGCGCCCAGGTGATGGACAAAGACCGCACCCCGCATTGGCGGCCGGCCAGCCTCCCGCAGGTCAGCAACGACGACGTCGAGGCCTACTTCGCACCGCTGGGCGACCGTGAACTGCAGCTGTCTCCGAAGGAGACCCACACGCAGACCAACACGCAGACGAACAGGGAGAAGAACAATGTCTGAGACCGCCGCGCCTCAAACCCTGACGCCCGCAACAGGGACCATCGCTTTTTTGGGCCTGGGCCACATGGGCGGCCCGATGGCCGTCAACCTGGTCAAGGCCGGTTACACCGTGACGGGCTATGACGTGGTCCCGGCGGCGCTGGAAACCGCCCGCGCCCACGGGATCGCCACTGCGGGTACCGCCGCCGAGGCTGTCGCGGGGGCCGCCGTCGTGCTGACCATGCTGCCCAGCGGAAGACACCTGCTGGAGGCGTACCGCGGCGACCCCAACCAGCCCGGGCTGCTGGCCATTGCGGGGCCGGGGACCATGTTCCTGGACTGCTCCACCATCAACGTCGACGAGGCCCGCGAGGCCGCCGTCCTGGCTGTCGACGCCGGGCACCGGGCCGTGGACGCCCCGGTCTCCGGCGGCGTGGTCGGGGCCGAAGCGGGAACCCTGACCTTCATGGTCGGCGCGCCGGCCGAGGACTTCGAGACGGTCAAACCGATGCTGGAAGTCATGGGCAAACGTGTGGTCTACTGCGGCAGGCACGGCGCCGGGCAGGCCGCGAAAATCTGCAACAACATGATCCTGGGCGTCTCCATGATCGCCGTCAGCGAGGCCTTCGTGCTCGGCGAGAAGCTCGGCCTCACACACCAGGCGCTCTTCGACGTCGCGTCGGCCGCGTCCGGGCAATGCTGGGCGCTGACCACCAATTGCCCCGTGCCCGGACCGGTTCCCACCAGCCCCGCCAACCGCGACTACCAGCCGGGCTTCGCCGGGGCGCTGATGGCCAAGGACTTGAAGCTGGCACTCAACGCGCTCGAAAGCACCGGCGTCGCCGCCCGGCTGGGACCGCTCGCGTCCGAAATTTACGATAGCTTTGCCGCGGAAGGCGGTGCCGGCCGGGACTTCTCCGGAATCATCACCGACATCCGGGACAAATCCGACCAGCAGTAGAGGGGACAGGCATGACCGAGTACACAAACATTCTGGTGGAGCGCCGCGGCCGCGTGGGCCTCGTGACGCTCAACCGGCCCCAGGCGCTGAACGCCCTGAACAAGGCCACCATGGACGAACTCGTGGCCGCCGTGACCGCCATGGACACTGACCCGGACATTGGCGCCGTGGTCGTGACCGGATCCGCCAAGGCCTTCGCCGCCGGCGCGGACATCAAGGAGATGCAGTCCAAGGGCTACATGGAGATGTACACGGCCGACTGGTTCCGCGGCTGGGAAGACTTCACCCGGCTGCGCATTCCGGTGGTGGCGGCGGTTTCCGGCTTCGCCCTCGGCGGCGGCTGCGAACTCGCGATGATGTGCGACTTCATCATCGCGGGGGACAACGCCAAGTTCGGCCAGCCCGAAATCAACCTCGGCGTACTTCCGGGCATGGGCGGCTCGCAGCGCCTCACCCGCGCGGTGGGCAAGGCCAAAGCGATGGATATGATCCTGACCGGCCGTTTCATGGACGCCGCGGAGGCCGAACGCGCCGGGTTGGTGTCCCGCGTGGTCCCGGCGGCCGACGTCGTCGAAGAAGCCGTTAAAGCCGCCGAAGTGATCGCCGCGAAGTCCAAGCCGGTGGCCATGGTGGCCAAGGAAGCGGTCAACGCCGCCTTCGAAACCGGTCTGGCGCAGGGCGTGCTGTTCGAACGCCGCGTATTCCACTCACTTTTCGCCACCGAGGACCAAAAGGAGGGCATGGCCGCCTTCAGCGAAAAGCGGCAGCCCGACTTCACCCACCGCTAAGACGGCAATATCGCCGGGCAAGCCCGGTGACGTGCCGCTCCGGCAGGAAGGCGGCGATGAATACGGGTTTCCTGGGGGTCGGTCGGTCCACGGAAGAGGCCAGGGCCGTCGTACCGGGCGACGGGTTGGTCCCCGCGCCGGACGTGGTGATGGACCGCGGCTTCGACCTTCCTGCGCCGCCCGAAATGGTCTGGCCGTGGATCGCCCAGCTGGGCAAGGAGCGCTCCGGCTGGTACCTGCCCCGCTGGGCCGAAGCGTTGATCCCGGCCGGGCGCCGTGCGCTCCGGCACATCGATCCGGCACTCCAGGACCTCCGGGCCGGGGACGTGATTGCCGATTGGGGCGGCCCTGGGGCCACCTTCGAAATCGCCAGCATCGATCCGCCACGCGCGCTGGTGCACCGCTCGCAACGCGGCGCGCTGGCCGTCAGTTGGGCGATCGTGCTGCGGGCGGCGCCGGGCGGTAGCGCGCTGTCGGGAACGGGAACGGGGATCGGGAGCCGTGTACACCTCCGGCTCCGGCTCGCCGGAGTCAAACGCCGTCGGCTCGTGGAAATCGGCGGCGGCCTGTTCGACCTCCTGACCATCGCCGGGCTGGCGGCGGGGCTGCGGGAGAGGCTGAGCAGTGATCCCGGCGTCCCGCCAACGCCACGGCAGCTTCCCGGGAATGGGCCTTGAAGTCGAAGTCGGGGTCCGCCGCGTCCGCCGGGGTGATCGAACAGCCCCGGCCCAGCAGCCGCCGGGCGGCCATATGGTCCGCCGGGTGGTTGACGGATTCGACGGCGGCAAGCTCACCGTTCAGGTAGCAGAAAATGGAGAACTTGCCGGTGGCCGGATCCCCGCGTAGGACCGTCTCATCCGCGAGCAGGCTCAGGCCCGCAATCTGCAGCTTTAGTGGTCCCTGCTGGGACCAGAACCAGGGCAACCCGGCATAGCCTTCGCGGCTTCCCAGGATGGACCGGGCCAGGTGCCGGGCCTGATCCGTGGCGTTCTGCACGGATTCCAGGCGGGTGCGGGCACCGGCATGACGGTTCGGATAGCTGGCGCAGTCCCCGAGCGCAAAGACGTCCGGGTCCGGAGTACGCAGGGCGCCGTCCACGATGATTCCGTTCTCGACGGGCAGCCCGGCTGCCACGGCCAGTTCGGTCCGGGGTACGACGCCGATGCCCGCCAGGACCAGGTCGGCGGCGTAGGTGTGACCGGCAGTGCTGACGGCGGCGCTTACTCGACCGTCCCGCCCCTCAAAGGAGGCAATGCCTTCACCGAAGCGGAGCCGCACGCCCATCCGCTCGTGGGCTCCGGCGAAGTAGCCTGACATTGCCGGGGACAGCGCACGGCCCATCGGCCGGTCCGAAAATTCGAGCACCGTCACGTCGAGGCCTCGCTGCCGCGCGGCCGCAGCGAACTCCAGGCCGATGAATCCGGCGCCGATCACGACGACGGAGCGCGCCGCGGCCAGGCGGGCGCGGACAGCCTCGGCGTCGGAGAGGGTCCGCAGCCCGTGGATACCGGCTAAGCCGCTCCCGGGAACGCTGAGTTCCCGGTTGGCGGCCCCGGTGGCGAGGACCAGCTTGGAGTATCCCAGCCGGGTTCCGTCGTCGAGCGTTGCCGTGCGCTGCCCGCGGTCGATGGCGGTGACCCGGATGCCCAGACGGGAGTCGAAGTCGTTCCCGGTAAAGAACCGCTCCGCCCGCAGCGGGAGCGGCAGCGGGTTCTTGGCTTCGGACATGTAATCCTTGGACAGCGGCGGGCGCTGGTACGGGAAGTGGGCTTCCTCGCCGATCACGGTGATCCGGCCGGTGTATCCCTCGGTCCGCAGGGAGTCGACCAGTTGGATGCCGGCATGGCCGTTGCCGACGATGACTACGTTGTCCATGGCCTCAGACCTGGCTTCCGGGGACATCAACTTCGAGGTCTTCGAGCCCGTTGCCTAGGATGACCTGGCAGCCGAGGCGGCTGCGTGCATCGTCCCGGGGATCGGCCGTGCAGTCCAGCATTTCTTCCTCGTCGTCGCTGATGGCGGGCAGTTCCTTTAGGTATTCCGGGCGCACGTAGATATGGCAGGTGGCACACATGGCCTGTCCGCCGCACTCGCCGACGATGCCTGCGACTCCGTTGGTGACGGCGGCCCGCATGATTGAGGTGCCGGGGTCCACGTCGAGGACATCTACGGCGCCGCCTGCGTGGTGGAAGCTGATTTTCGTCATGGTCTCGGTTCTTTCTACTGGTCCCAGGTAACGGGAAGGGACGTCATGCCGCGGAAGACCCAGCCGGCGTCGACGGCTGCCTGGGCGGGGTCCAGACGGAGGTTCGGCAAGCCGCCGAAGAGCCGGGGAAGGGCCACCCCGGCGACCGATGCCCGGGCCACCCAGGTGCCGGCGCAAAAATGGTTTCCGCCGCCGAACGCCAGGTGCGGTTTCTTCTCGCGGTTGATGTCGAAGGATTCCGGGTCGTTGAAGACCGCAGGGTCCCGGTTCGCGGCGCCGATGACGACGCCCAGCCGCGCCCCCTGCGGCAGTTGGAAGCCTTCGAGGACAGTCTCTTTGGTGGTTTCGCGGGGGTACATGCCGATCGGGGCGACCCAGCGGACTGCTTCCTCGAAGGCGACGGCGAATAGCGCCGGATCGGCTTTGAGCTGGTCCAGCTGGGACGGGTTTTCCATCAGCGCCCAGGCCGCGACGCCGATCACGTCGCGCGGCTCGTTTAGGCCTCCGCCGATGGTCATTTTCATGTTGGCCCGGATGGCTTCCAGCGGAATCGGCATCGCGGCCAGACCGGACAGCAGGCTGCCGTCCGGATTCTTGAGCAGGTAGGGCAGGACTTCCTCGATGGCGTCGTCGACCTCGTCGTAGGACTTCTTCGAGGCCGCCCAGACGTCCGGGTCGTCCGCGTAGTTGCCGGTGCCGTTGATCATGGTCTGGGACCAGCGCTGCATGTCTTCCTGGCTGGCGTTATGGAAGCCCATGATCAGCCGCAGATTTTCGGCGGCGTACGGCGCGGCGTATTCGCTGATCAGATCGGCGCCCGGGCCTGCGGCCTTAAGCCGGCCAAGGAAAGTCGCGCTGTTCTTTTCGAAGATCCCGTTCCATGTTTCTTTGATGGCCTTGGGCCGCAGCACGGCGCCATAGGACTTGCGGTCCACGTCGTGCTCGGGGTCGTCCTTGCGCAGCATGGAGTGTCCCATGGCGCGTTTCATCAGCGAGCCGGTCTCGTTGGCCGAGAATGTTTCCTGGTCGTTTTCGATCAGGTGGCAGGACTCATAACTGGTCACCATATAGCGGCCGACTGCCGGGACCCAGTGCACGGGGGCTTCTTCCCGCATCCTGCGGTAAATGGGGAACGGGTCCTCGTGGAGGCCGGCTATGGTGACCCAGTCCGCCACCGGGACGGGTCGTGTCACTGTTGTATCGAGGGTCATCGTTGACTCCTGTCGGGGATGGATTCCCCTCAAGGTGTCACACCCCATAACCATTGGTAAAGTTTATAAAAATCACCAATATCCATAGAAGTATTGAGGAATAGCATGGCGCGCTATACCCTTCGGCAGCTGGCGCACTTCGTAGCCGTCGCTGACACCGGCGCAATTTCGGCCGCGGCCCTGAAGCTTCACCTCTCGCAGGGCGCGGTGTCCGCGGCGGTGACGGAGCTCGAGCGGATCTTCAAAGTCCAGCTCATGGTCCGTCGCAAGGCCCACGGGGTGACTTTGACGCCCGCCGGGAAACATCTCTATGGGCGCGCGGTGCGGTTGCTGACCGATGCCGAAGAGCTGGAACTCAGCGCAGCCAGCGGGGGCACGGAACTGGCGGGCCCGCTGGTCATTGGTTGCTACCTAACCCTGGCACCGACGGTCCTGCCGCCGCTGCTGGACGGGTTCACGGCAGCCCACCCGAAGGTGCAGCTCGAGTCCGTGGAGGGAACGCAGAACGGGCTCCTGGAGCGCCTGTTCGACGGCGAACTGGACCTGGCCGTCGTCTATGACACCGCTCTGCCTGCGGCCCTCGGCGCAGCGGAGCTGTACAAGACGTCCGCCTACGCGCTGCTTCCGGCGGCACACCGGTTGGCGGCCCGGACCGAAGTCTCGCTGCATGACCTGGCTCCCGAACCGATGGTGTTGCTCGATGCGCCGCCCAGCAGCCACCACAGCCTCTCCCTGTTTGAGCGGGCAGGGGCGGAACCGAATATCCGCTACCGCACCACCGACTTCGAAGTCACGCGCTCACTGGTGGGACGGGGCCTGGGGTATTCCCTGCTCGTGCAGCATCCGGCCGTCGATACCACGTATGAGGGACGCGCCCTGGTGGCCAGGCCCCTGACCCCGGCGGTCAGGCCGCTGTCCGTCCAGATCATCTGGCCGCGGGCCGTCCGCCTGACGGACCGTGCCCAGGCGATGGTGGAGTACGCCGCCGGCCTGCCGTGGGGGGCCGGTAAGCCCTAGCTGTTGTGTTCCGGGTGGGCAGTTCGCAGCGGCCCGGTGCCCGGAGTCCTGCGCCGGGCCCGGAGCACCGAATCCTGGACGGTGACCGGGGCGCTGTCGGCGTCGTTGGTGATCCGCGGCCGGGACGTGCACGCAACGATCTCCCAGTCATTCGGCGCGAGCTCCGCCGCGATCTGCTCGGCGGTGAACAGAAGCCCGGGATCCGAGGGTCGGCGCACGCTGGTTTCCAGGTCCGAGGGGTGGTGGCCCACGATCAGCAGCGTCCCGCCGGGGGCCACCGACGCGGCGATCCCGCGGTAGACCCCGTCCCGCTGCGGCGCCGGCAGGTGCAGGTACTGGGCCGAGACGAGGTCGAAAGGGCCTGCCGGGGGCTGTGCGGCAATCAGGTCCAGGTGCAGCCAGTTGATCCGGGCCGCAGTTTCCGGGTCGTCGTCGACGGCGGCCGCCGCCCTCGCCAGGGCCACGGACGAGATGTCTACCGCCGTGACCCGCCAGCCGTGGCGAGCCAGCCAGACGGCATCTGCGCCTTCTCCGGCGCCGACATCCAGAGCGGAACCGGGCGCAAGGTCTTCGGCTTCGGTCACCAGCTGGGCGTTGGGTTGTCCGCTCCACAGGGCTTGGTGTTCGCCGTGCTGGCGGTACCGTTCGTCCCAGAACGCTTCGTCAAATTCCATCCGGTTCTCCTTGGGGCAGGGCGTGCGGCCGGATCCGGCGGGTCAGGGCATCACGCGGCGGTGATTCCGAACAGCCCGATGATCAGAGCCATCACCTTGTGGGGCACGGGTTCGTGGGCAGTTCAGCACGGTCAGGCCGGCGGGGCGGCCCTCGAAGGCGTCGTGCGTGATGAAGCGGGCCGAGGTGAACCCGGCCCACAGGATCAGGGCGGCGACCAGGGTGTTGGCCAGGAAGTCCCCGCCGTAGAAGTGCTGCGCGATGGCGGCGGCGCCAGCCAGCACCCAGGCGCTGACGAAGCTGACCACCAGGGCGAGGAGGTTGGGTTTGAGAGTGTCCTTGGCGTCCCCGCTGGGAGCGACCTTGGCGACGCGCATCCAGTAGTTGCCGAATACCTTGGGCGTGTACCAGACGGACCCCGCCACGATGCTGGACAGGATGGCCAGCAACACGGCCCAGATGTTGATCTCCGGAATCATTGCGTTCTCCTCGGGTCCGGGCCGTTCCGAAGACGGCCCGCACTCGAAGTGTACGGCTTAGCCGCTGAAGTCCCCCGCATTGCGCCGGAAGTTGCCCAGGATCCGGATCAGCTGGTCCACGTCCTGGCCCTCGAAGCCGGACCGGCCGAAGACCTCGGAGTTGAGCACCGCCGTAGCCCGTTTGGCGAGCGTGCGCCCTTCCGAGGTGAGCTCGATCAGCGTGGTCCGTCCGTCGGTGGGGTGCGGGGACCGGAGCACCAGCCCGGCCCCCTGCAGCCGGTCCACGGCGTTCGTCACCGAGGTGGGGTGCACCTGGAGCAGCGCGCTCGCCTTATTCATCGGCAACGCGCCGCTGCGGGCAAAGCTCAGCAGGGCCAGCAGTTCGTAGCGTGCGAAGGTCAGGCCGAAAGGCTTGAGCGCGGTTTCGATCCGGGCCAGCAGGATCTGCTGGGTCCGCATCAAGGCCGTGATCGCCGCCATCGGGGCGGCGACGTCGGCCCAGCCGTGCCGTTCCCAGTTCCGTTGGGCGTCGGCGATCGGATCGCGCGGCAGCGGGGCGCCCACGCCTATCCCTGGCCCTTAAGCCCGGGGAAGTCGGCTTCCGAGTACTCGGTGCCCAGGCCCTCCGGTACGACGCCGGCCCCGTGGCGCAGCTCCTCGTTGTGCCGCAGTTCCACCCGCCGGATCTTACCGGAAATGGTCTTGGGCAGCTCGGCGAACTCGAGCCGGCGGATCCGTTTGAACGGGGCCAGATGCTCGCGGCAGTACCGCAGGATGTCCTCGGCCAGTTCCGGGCCGGGCTCGTGGCCGGCAGCCAGGACCACAAAGGCCTTGGGAACGGACAGCTTGAGCGGATCCGGTGACGGGACGACGGCGGCCTCCGCCACCGCCGGATGCTCGATCAGCACGCTTTCCAGCTCGAAGGGGGAGAGCCGGTAATCGGAGGACTTGAAGACGTCGTCGCCGCGGCCCACATAGGTGATGATGCCGCGTTCGTCCCGACTAGCCATGTCCCCGGTGTGGTAATATCCGTCGCGGAAGGCATCCGCGGTCTTCGCCGGGTCCCCGTAGTAGGCCTTCATCAGCCCGACGGGGCGCGGGTCCAGGCGCAGGCACAGTTCGCCGTCGTCGGCCTCCTCGCCCGTGGCAGGATCCACCAGGACGACGTCGTAGCCGGGCAGCGGCCTGCCCATGGCGCCGATCTTGATCGGCCGGCCCGGGGTGTTGGCGATCTGCACGGTGGACTCGGTCTGGCCGAAGCCGTCCCGGATGGTCTGGCCCCAGGCACGGTTCACTTGGTCGATCACCTCGGCGTTGAGCGGCTCGCCAGCAGAGACTACCTTGGTGGGCGGGTTCTTCAGCAGGGTCAGGTCCGCCTGGATCAACATCCGCCAGACCGTCGGCGGGGCGCAGAAACTCGTGACCCCTTCGCGGTCCATCTGCTCCATCAGCGCCTTGGCGTCGAAGCGTTCGTAGTTGTAGATGAACACGCAGGCCTCGGCGATCCAGGGCGTGAACACGTTGGACCAGGCGTGCTTGGCCCAACCGGGGGAGGCCACGTTCAGGTGCACGTCGCCAGGTTCCATCCCGATCCAGAACATCGTGGACAGATGGCCCACCGGGTAGGACGTATGCGTGTGCTCCACGAGCTTGGCCTTGGACGTGGTGCCGGAAGTGAAGTACAGCAACAGGGTCTCATCGGCCATGGTGGGCCCGTCGGGTGTGAAGTCTTGCGAAGCGTCCACCGCTTCGGCGTACTTCAGCGCGGCCGGGGCTGTACCCGAGCCGCTGCCGTCGAGTCCGGCGTCGGCGATTTCGATCAGGGTGTAGTCGCCCGGGACACCGGTGAATTTGGCAATGTTCCCACTCCCGACGGCGGCCCAGTTCGCCCCGCCGCGTTCCACCCGGTCCGCCAGATCAGCCGGACCCATCAGCGTGGTGGTGGGGATCATGACGATGCCGAGCTTCATGCCGGCAAGCATCAATTCCCACAGCTCCACCTGGTTGCCGAGCATGATGATCATCCGGTCCCCGCGGCGCACGCCCTGGCCCCGCAGCCAGTTGGCGACCTGGGCGGAGCGCGCCGCGAGATCAGCGAAGCTGCGCCGGGTGGCCGCACCGTCCTGCTCGACGATCACCAGGGCGGGCCGGTCGGCCTTGGCCGGGTCGGCGGCGATCTGGTCGAACCAGTCCAGGGCGAAATTGAACTCCCGGAAGCGCGGCCATTCGAATTCCTGACGGGCGGCGTCGTAGTCCTCGCGGAGAGCCAGCAGCCGGTCCCTCGCGGAGCGGAATTCCTCAGTGACGGTCATGGTGCACCTTTCGCAGCCGGTCGCAGCCAGGCGGGCCGATGGCGGCCGCCGCTGGCCTAGTGATCCACATCACTGTGCAATATACTAGGACATCCAAGGGTTTGGAAGAGTCGATGTTGCTGCCCAGCTGCGGCACATTACGAAGGGATACGTGCCCGTGCAGACACCAGGAAGTGCCGGCGGACTGACCGCCGGGCAGGCTACGGCAGATCGCGGGGGCGCCACGGAAAGCCCGGCACCTGCGCCGGCGGCACCGCCGTTCCCGGACGCGGACCTGATGTTCATCGTGGACCTGCTGCCCGCCGACGAGAAGGCCCGCTATCAGGAGATCCGGGAGTTCTTGCAGACCCGGATCCGGGCCGCGTCGATCGACTACTGGAACCGCGAAGAGTTCCCCTTCGGACTGCTCGCGGAGTTGGGTAAGCACGGCCTCGGCGGGCTGCAGACGGACGGCACCTCCAAGCTCTTCAAGGGGCTCATGTATGTCGAGGTGGCACGCGCCGACGTTTCGCTCTCGGCCCTGGTGGGGATCCACAACGAGCTGATTGTCGGGATGATCGACGAGCTCGGCTCGGACGAGCAGAAGGCCCGCTGGCTCCCGGGGCTCTGCGCCTTCACCCAGCTGGGCGCCTTCGCCCTGACCGAGCCGGACCACGGCTCGGACATTGCAGGAGGACTGTCCACCACGGCGCGGCTGGACAACGGCGAGTGGGTCATCACCGGGGCCAAACGCTGGATCGGCGCCGGAACCATCGCCGACTTCGCGCTGGTCTGGGCCCGCGACGTCGCAGACCAGCAGATCAAGGGCTTCATAGTCGAGACGGACAGGCCGGGCTACACCGCTACCAAGATCGCGAACAAGATCGGGTTGCGGATCATGCAGAACGCGGACATCGTCCTGGACGAGGTCCGGATCCCGGAAGCCAACCTGCTGCCAGGCGCCACGGACTTTTCGCGGGCCAACGAACTTCTGCGCGACTCGCGGGCCTGGGTGGGCTGGCAGGGCGCCGGCATCCAGCTGGCCGCGTTCGACGTCGCACGTGCCTATGCGCTGGAACGCCGCCAGTTCGGCAAGGAACTGGCACGCTTCCAGCTGGTCCAGCAGCAGCTCGCCGAAATCCTGGGCAACGCCAGCGCCTCGCTGGCGTTGATGGCCCAGCTGGCGCGGATCCAGCAGGACGGCAAGCTCGAAATGGTGCAGGCGGCGATGGCGAAGTCCACCACCACCCGGCTCGCCCGGGCCTCCGTCGCGATGGGGCGCTCGCTGTTGGGCGGCAACGGGATCAGTACCGACTACGAAATGGGCAAGCTCTTCGGTGACGCCGAAATCCTCTACACCTACGAGGGCAGCTACGAGATCAACTCATTGATCGTGGCCCGGGCTGTGACCGGGAAGTCCGCCTTCGTCTAGGCCGCGTCAGCCGGCAAGGCAGCCGCCGGCAGAGTTGCAGCCGGGCGGGTTCAACCGGCCGCGCCGTAGCGTTCCCGGCGGTTCCAGGTTGGCGTTCTTGGGAGCCTTCCCCGCCGTCCCGTCGATGAGTTCGCGCAGAATGTCGGCGTGGCCCAAGTGCTGGGCCGTCTCGACGCACATATGGACGAGGATCTGCTGCAAGGTGACGTGCCGCCGTTCCGCGGGCCACCAGGGGACCACGCCGTCGGCGTCCAGCGGAAGCGCGTCAATGGTGGCGTCGCTGTGGGCGGCCGCGGCGTAGTGCAGCGCCACGATCTGGTCCCGGCTCTGCTCCGGGGTGACCCACCGGTCGGCGTCCGGTTCGGCGCCGTCATCGAGCCAGGGCAGGGGCTGGCCATGGGGCCGGTCAAACACTTCGCCGAAGTAGCCGATCTCCACGCTGGCCACGTGCTTGACCAGCCCCAGGAGGTTGGTTCCAGTGGGGGTCAGCGGCCGGCGGACGTCATACTCGTCCAGGCCGTCCAGCTTGGCCAGCAGTTCAGCACGGCGCAGGTGTAGATACCGGTGCAGAATCGCTTTATCGTCCATGACCGGCATCCTACCGAAGCGCAGTGCCGGCTGGATCGGTCCACGCCGGTCGGAGCAGTGGTCCGGTCCGTGTGCAGGGCACGAAACTCAGCGCAGGAAACTCAGGGCATGAAACGGTAGCCGATCCCCGCCTCGGTGAGCAGATGCCGGGGAGCGCCGGCATCTGGTTCCAGCTTGCGGCGGAGCTGGGCCATGTACACGCGGAGGTAGTTGGTCTCCTTGGCGTAGGCCGGGCCCCACACCTCGGACAGCAGCTGCTGCTGCGTGATGAGCTTCTCGGGGTTTCGGACAAGTATTTCCAGCATTTTCCATTCCGTCGGTGTGAGCCGGATGTCCTCACCATCGCGGGTGACGCGCCGCTTGCCTAGGTCCACGGTGAACGCATCGGTGGTGACGAGCGTCGGTTCGGCGTCGTCGAGGCTGCGGCGCCGGAGCGCCCGCAACCGGGCCAGCAGTTCATCCAGCCCAAACGGCTTCGTGATGTAGTCGTCGGCGCCTGCGTCCAACGCCTGGACCTTGTCCGCGGAGCCATGGCGCGCCGAGAGTACCAGCACGGGAACCTGGCTCCAGCTGCGGAGCGTCGCCAGGACCGCAACGCCGTCCATGTCGGGCAGGCCAAGATCCAGGATAACCAGCGACGGAGGGGTTCGGGCCGCCGCCAGGAGCGCGGCCCGCCCGTCCTCGGCCACGGTGACGTCGTAACCGTGGGCCCGCAGGGTGATGCGAAGGGCCCGCAACAGGTAGGGGTCGTCGTCCACCACGAGGACCCCGGTCATGGCACGTCCGTGGGGGAAGAGAGGATCGGCGGTGTGTGGTGGCGGCTGAGTAGGGCGGATTGGGGTTCCAGCGGCGCCTGCTCGGCGTCCGGCTGAAACGGTGCGCCCTCGGACAGCGGCAGGCTGACCACCATGGTCAGGCCGCCTCCGGGGGTGGCTTCCGCACTGAGCCGGCCGCCCATTGCCTCGGTGAACCCCTTGGCCACCGCCAGTCCCAAGCCGACGCCGCCGGCCCGGCTGGCGTCGTCCAGGCGCTGGAAAGGACGAAACATCTCCACCACCTTGTCCGCCGGGACGCCAGCGCCGTGGTCGATGATCCGCATCTCACCGGCAGGCCGGCCGCCCACGGTGGTGGGGCTGAGGCCGCCGGCGCCGCCGGCCAGCACAATGTCCGAATCCGGGGCGTACTTGACCGCATTTTCGACGATGTTCGCGATCACGCGCTCAAGGATGCCAGGGTCCGCCTCGACTTCCGGCATGTTCGCCGGGAGCTCGACCCGGATACGCTCCGGCGCGATACCGTGCAGGCCACCGGCGACCACCTCGTACCAGCGCACGGCCCTGAGCAGGGGCTGGACGGAATCGGAAGTGATCCGGGACATATCCAGCAGGTTGGCCACCAGGGCATCCAACCGGTCGGAACACTCTTCGATGGTCTCCAGCAGGGCCTGTTCCTCTTCCCGTGAATAGCTGACGTCGGCTTGGCGGAGCCCCCCGACGGCAAGCTTGATGCCGGCCAGCGGGGTGCGGAGGTCATGGGAGACGGCACGCAGCAGCGACGTCCGCATGGTGTTGACCTCGGCCAAACGCCGGACCTGGTTTCGGCTGGCGTGCAGTTGCTGGTTCTCCAGCTGGGCCAGCAAATGCACGCCGAAGACGCCCAGCAGGCGCCGGTCGCTGGCCGGCAGCACGCGGCCCGACAGGACCAGCCGGGTGGTCTCATTGATCTGTTCGACGTTGTCACTGTGCGGGCTTAGAGCCGCCGCTGCGTTTCCGCCGTCGAGGGCGGCCGCGGATGGAAAATCGCCGACGCCGGCCAGTAGCTGCCACCGTGCTTTTGCTCCGCGCTGGGCCGCCGCCCCGCTGATCCGCCCCGCGGGCTGCGCCGCCGCCACTACGTCTGCGTCCCCGCCGGCTAGGCCGAACAGGGCGGCGCCGCGGACCTGGAAGACATCCAGCGCCTGCTCCAGCAGCCCGGTGACGGTGTCCTCGGCGCCGGCCGCACTGCGTGACAACTCGGCCAGCGTGGTCGCTTCGGCCCGGGCGCGTGCGGCCTCCTTGGACCGACGCGCGGAGAGGTCGACGACGAGGGCGACGGCCGCGGAAACGCCCACAAACACCAAGAGGGCCAGGACGTTCTCGGCATCGCTGATAGCCAGGTTGCCTATGGGCGGGGTGGCAAAGAAGTTCACCAGCAGGCTGCTCCACAGCGCCGCGAGGACAGCCGGCCAGAGGCCTCCGACCATGGCCACAGCGACGGAACCCGTGAGCTGGACCAGCATGGAAGTAGCCAAGTTTTTGTCCGGATTAACCTCAAGCAGCAGCTGGAGCAGCGCCGGAAGCACTACTGCCAGGCCGAAACCGACGCTGACCCGCACCCGGCCCAGGTCCCGTTGCCGGCTCCGGCGGGCGCCGTTCGGCGCGCGGACTTGCGGTACCAGGTGGACATCGACGCCGTCGGCACCGCGGAGCACCCTGGCGGTAGTTCCGCCGCCGCTCAGCCCGTCCAGCAACCGTGCCGCCGTTCCCCGGCCGGAGGCGCCCAGCACCAGTTGGGAGGCGTGGACGCTTCGGGCGAACTCCAGCAGGGCATCGGCCGGATCCTCGCCGGCAACCACGTGGTAGCTGCCGCCGAGGTCCAGGACAAGCTGCCGCTGCGCCTCCAGGGCCTGCGGTGACTCGGCCGCACCCCCTTTCACGGCCCGGACATGGACGGCCAGCAGGTCGATGCCGCTGACACGGTTGAGCAGGCGGGCAGCACGGCGGATCAGGGCCTCTCCCTCTGTGCCGCCGGCCAGGCCCACCACTATGCGCTCCCGGGCCGGCCGGCCGTCGTCGACCCGGTTGGCTTCCCGGTAGCTGGCCAAGCCTTCGTCCACCCTGTCGGCCAGCCACAACAGGGCGAGCTCCCGCAGAGCGGCGAGATTTCCGGGGCGGAAAAAGTTGGAGAGTGCCGCGTCGACCCGGTCCAACGGCACGATATTCCCGGCAGCGAGCCGTTGCCGCAGAAGATCGGGGGAAAGATCCACCAGTTGAAGTTGGTCGGCCTGCCGGACGATCCCGTCGGGGACAGTCTCCACGGGGTGCCCGTGGGTGATTTCGCTGACGACGTCGGCGAGGGAAGCGAGCTGCTGGATGTCCAGGGTGGACAGGACATTGATCCCGGCCGCCAACAACTCGTCAATGTCCTGCCAGCGGTGCCGGTTGCGGCTGCCGGGAACGTTTGAGTGGGCATATTCGTCCACGAGCGCGGTGGCCGGAGCCCGGCGCAGGACCGCGTCCAGGTCCAACTCCTCGACGTCGACCCGGCCGAGATGCGCCCGCCGGGGCCGGACCGCTTCGAGGCCGGACAGTAGTTCCCGGGTATCGCGGCGGCCGCGGTGCCGGGCGAAGCCGATTACCACGTCCTCGCCCGCGCTCCGGAGCCGGTGGCCTTCCCGGAGCATGGCGTAGGTCTTGCCGACGCCGGGGGCGGACCCCAGGAAGATGCGCAGCGTTCCACGTGCCATGCAGCCATTCTTCCATTGCGGCCTGGCCCCGGCGGGGGAGGGCGGCATCAAGGATTCATCAAGATCCGCACCCGGGCGGCGGCGGCAGGAGGCCCCGAACGCAGCAGCAGCCCCTCCGGAAGATTCCGGAGGGGCTGCTGCGTCTTCTAGGAGAAGTGTTCCGGCAGGCCGGTCTTTCCTGAAAGTCTAGAGCGGGCGGATGTTCTCAGCCTGCGGGCCCTTCGGGCCCTGGGTGACGTCGAACTCGACCTTCTGGTTCTCATCCAGCGAGCGGTAGCCGCTGCTGGCGATTGCCGAGTAGTGGGCGAAAACGTCGGCTGACCCGTCATCCGGGGCAATGAAGCCAAAACCCTTTTCGGCGTTGAACCATTTAACTGTGCCTGTAGCCATGCCATTATCCTTCTGAAACGCTGCTGATCTCCGACGGCCACGGAGGCCAACGGCTGCGGAGACATTCGTCCGCTGTCCCCAACGTACGGGGCGCCGGGCCTGGGTGCAAGGGTCTGAGCGCGGGAGTTAATTCAGATGACGCTGAAACCGGGGCCCCGGAAGTCCATGATGACGCTCAGCCGGAGAGCTCGCGGATGGTCCCGGCGGCGCTGTCCGCGGTTACTTGTGGCCGGTGGGCAGCCTGACGGTGGCGTCCCGCACGCCCACGACGGCGGGGAACCCGTACTCTCGTGCCGCCACCGCGCCGCGTGAAATGCCGCCGCCCATTTCATGCCTGGGCGCCGGCTGTCAGAAAAAGAAGGGTCCAGCAGGGGTCGGTCGAGCGCGCCACCGGAATCTCGCCGGGTTCCAGGCGCGCGCCCCCGGGACCATAATCACCCTCACCGTCCCCGTGGCGGGGCCGGCCGGCGCCGGGGGTTCCGGTCAGGGCGCAGTTCGACGTAGTACAAGCGGCGGCGGGCGATGAGGCCCTGAAGTTGGGCGCCGCGCAACAGCCGACTGGCCACCGCCGTCCGGACCGGAGCATCCGCCGCGGCAGGCATTGCCCACCGCTTAGGTGGTGGCCGCGTCGCCGGTGTCCTCCCACTTCACATCCAGGTTGCGGAACACCGGAGGCGAGTCACACAAGGCGGCCATTTGCGCCGCGAAGTCGGCCGTCTCCGGCCGCCGGGAATTCTCCATGGCCGACTCATAGGAATCGAATTCGACAATGGTGAAGTACGTCCCGGGCCGGTCGCGATCCGCTGCGGCCACGATCCGGCGGAACGTCGGTGCGGTGTCTCCCTCGGTCCGGGAGGGCCTGCCGAGCGCTTCGATCTCGTCGGCGCGGGAGGACTGGTATTCGATGATCTGCACAAACCTGGCCATGAGGGCCTCCTTGACGGCTGCGGGTGCTATGGGCATCACGCTAGACCCGCCGCCGCGGCAGTGCAAGAGCGCGCAGAGGCACCGGAGACGGTGTCCCGGGGCCGCCCGGACGCCCGCTGCCGGGCAGCCCCTGGGCTTCCCGTTCAGGGGGTCAGCAGGACCTTGATGGCGCGCCGTTCGTCCATCGCCCGGTAGGCTTCGGGCGCCTCCTCCAGCGGCATGACGACGTCGAACACGCGGCCAGGGTTGATGGTGCCGTCGAGCACGTCGGCGAGCAGTTCCGGGATGTAGGTCCGGGCCGGGGCCATCCCGCCACCGATGCTGACGTTGGTGTCGAAGAGGTAGCGCAGCGGAACCTCGCCGCCACCGGTCGGCACACCCACAAAGCCGAGGGCGCCCCCCGGCCGTACGCAGTGCAGCGCCTGTTCCATCGATTCCTTGGTGCCGACGCATTCCAACACGGAATCGGCCAGCACCCCGCCGAGCAGTTCCCGGACCTTCGCGACGCCGTCGTCTCCGCGTTCGGCCACGATGTCCGTGGCGCCGAATTCCCGGGCGATAGCCTGCCGGTCGGCGTGCCGGGACATGGCGATGATCCGCTCCGCACCCAGTCGCTTGGCAGCGAGCACCCCGCAGAGACCGACGGCGCCGTCGCCGACGACGACGACCGTCCGGCCGGGGCCCGCCTGCGCGGCGAGGGCGGCGTGGTGGCCAGTGGCCATCACGTCGGAGAGCGCAAGCAGGCTGGCGCGGAGGGCGTCGTCGGGATCGGTGACGCCGGGCACCTTAACCAGGGTGGACTCGGCGAGCGGGACGCGGACGGCCTCGCCCTGGCCGCCGTCGATCGGCAGTCCGGCGTCGTCCTTTCCGCCCCAGCCGGCCAGGTGGTCGCAGGCCACCGTGACGCCGTTGAGGCATTGCTGGCACTTGCCGCAGCTGACCACGAACGGAGCTATCACCAGGTCGCCGACGGCCAGTTCCGTCACCGCGTCGCCGATGCTTTCGACCAGGCCGATGAATTCGTGGCCAATCGCGGAGGGCTTGTGGGTGGGCCGCACCCCGCGGTAGGGCCACAGGTCGGAGCCGCAGACGCAGGCGGCGGTGACCTTCACGACCGCGTCGGTGGGCTGCAGGACGGCGGGGTAGTCGCGGTCTTCGACTCGGATGTCGCCGGGGCCGTGGATGATGGTGGCGCGCATGGTGGCTCCTCGCATGGTGGTGGATGGGCTGGGGTCGAGTTTAGTCCCGGCCCGGCCGTTTGGAGCCGCGCTGTTTTCTATAGTGCTTCGAGCACGCTGACGTAGTTGGCGATGCCGACGCCGCCCATGTTCTGGACCGCGGCGCGGCGGGGGCTGGCCAGTTGCATGGCGCCGGCGGTGCCGGTGAGCTGCATCGCGGCGATGACGTGCTGGGAGACGCCGGTGGCGCCTACGGGGTGGCCCTTGGCCTTGAGCCCGCCGGAGACGTTGACGGGAAGCTTGCCGTCCTTGAAGACCCAGCCTTCCTCGAGGGCCCGGGCACCCTGGCCGCGTTCGGTCAGGCCCATGGCCTCATACATCAGCAGTTCGGCGATCGTGAAGCAGTCGTGTACCTCTGCGAAGTCGAGATCCTCCAGCCCGACGCCGGCCATCGCCAAGGCGCGCTGCCAGGAGGCTCGGGTCGCGGCGAATTCGGTGGGGTCGCGGCGCTCGGCCGGGAAGAAGTCGTTGGCCTGGCCAAACCCGGCGAGCCGGACCGGCGCGGTTGCCCCACCGGTGGGAGCGACGCTGAGGATCACGGCGGCGGCGCCATCGGACACGGGGGAGCAGT
The DNA here is from genome assembly GCF_040546245.1 of Arthrobacter sp. UYEF3. Lineage (NCBI taxonomy): Bacteria > Bacillati > Actinomycetota > Actinomycetes > Micrococcales > Micrococcaceae > Arthrobacter > Arthrobacter sp. UYEF3. The sequence goes on along the minus strand of NZ_JBEPNK010000009.1, from coordinate 77,943 downwards.
CGGTGCGGCGCAGCGGGTCGGCGACCATCGGGTTCTTCTCCGAGACCGTCTGGCAGAACTCCTCGCCGAGGTCCTTGCGGAGCTGGGCGTAGGGGTTGTCCACGCCGTTGCGGTGGTTCTTCGCCGCGATGGTGCCCAGCACGTCCCCGAGGTTCCCGGCGCCGGCGCGGTAGCGTTTCTCGTAGTGTTTGGCGACGTCGGCGAAGAGCCCGGTGAAGCCGGTGGTGGAGGCCTTGCCGGCCATGTCGTAGTCCGCGCCGAGCAGGGCCGCGCCCACGACGTCGGCGCCCGCCTGGGTCATCTTCTCGGCGCCGATCACCAGGACCGTCTTCGCGGTGCCCGCCAGGAGCGACTTGGTGCCCTGCTGGAATGCGGCCGAGCCGGACGCACAGGCGTTTTCGACCCGGGTTGACGGCACGTTGGCGAGCTCCTCGGAGACCTGCAGGGCCAGCGAGGACGGGAAGCCCAGCGGCAGCATCCCGGAGTTGAACTGGCCCAGGTAGATCTCGTCGATCTGGCCCGGTTCGATCCCGGCGTTGCCGATCGCCTCGGTCGCGACCTGCACGATCAAGGACTCGAGGGTCTCCTCTGTGAGCTTGCCGAAGCGGCTGTGGCCCCAGCCGGTGAGCAGCACATCCTTGCCGAACTGGTCCTTCAGGCTCATGCCGTGGCTCCTTCCAGGCTGCTGCCGGCGAAGGAGGGCGCGACGTCGAAGTCGGCTTCGGTTTTTTCGCGGATTTCCGTCACGGTGACGCCCGGGGCGAGGCGGGTCAGGGTGAGCCGCCGGATGCCGCCTGCTTCTTGTTCATTCTTCACAAGGTCGAAGACCGCGAGGTCGCTGATGATCCGGTCCACGCAGCTCAGCCCGGTCAGCGGCAGGGTGCAGTCCCTGACGATCTTTGCGGTGCCGTCCTTGGCGTTGTGCTCGGTGAGGACCACGACGCGCGGGGTGCCGGCGACGAGGTCCATCGCGCCGCCCATGCCCTTGACCATTTTGCCGGGGATGGTCCAGTTGGCGAGGTCGCCTGCGCCGGAGACCTGCATGGCGCCCAGGATCGCGACCTTCACATGCCCGCCGCGGATCATGCCGAAGGACATAGCGGAGTCGAAGATGCTGCCGCCGGGCAGGACCGTGACGGTCTGCTTGCCGGCGTTGATCAGGTCAGCGTCCTCCTCGCCCTCGTAGGGGAACGGTCCCATGCCGAGCAGGCCGTTCTCGCTCTGCAGCACCACGCGGACACCCTCGGGCAGGTTGTTGGCCACCAGTGTGGGAATGCCGATGCCAAGGTTGACGTAGTCGCCGTCGTTCAGTTCTTCAGCCGCGATGGCAGCCATTTCATTCCGGGTCCAAGCCATGGTGATTCTCCTGAAAGATTGTTGGGGCGGCGCTCAGGCCGGAGCTAAACGGCGACGGCGGACACGGTGCCAGCCGCTTCGGCGCGGGGCCGGACAGTGCACTGTTCGATGTCCTTGATCCGGTCGCTGGCCTGGACCAGGCGTTGGACAAACACACCGGGCGTGACGATGTGGTTCGGATCGAGCTCGCCCGGTTCCACGATCACCTCGGCCTCCGCGACCGTGACAGCTCCGGCGGTGGCGACCACGGGGTTGAAGTTCTGCGCGGTGTAGCGGTAGATCAGGTTGCCGTCGGTGTCAGCGGTGTGCGCGTGCACCAGCGCCACGTCGGCCTTGATGGCGCGCTCCTGGACGTAGGCTTCGCCGTCGAACTCCGCCATCGGTTTGCCTTCGGCGACTAGGGTGCCGACGCCGGTCTTGGTGTAGAAAGCCGGGATGCCCGCCCCGCCGGCACGGAGGCGTTCGGCGAGGGTGCCTTGCGGGGTGAACTCGACCTCGAGTTTGCCGGCGAGGTACTGCTCGGCGAAGAGCTTGTTTTCGCCGACGTAGGAGGCGATGACTTTGCGGACCTGGCCCGCCTCGATCAGCACGCCGAGGCCTTTGCCGTCCACGCCCATGTTATTGGAGACGACCGTGAGGTCCTTGACGCCGGAGTCCCGCACGGCCTCGATCAGATCGTTCGGTATCCCGCTGAGGCCAAAGCCGCCGACCGCGAGCGTCATGCCGTCCCGCAGCACGTCCTGCAGCGCGGCCGCCGCGCCGGATTTCACCTTAGACATTTGCATCTCCTCATCAAGTCTTTGTCACCATCCACTTTGTGGACTGTACCTCTGGTGTTGGAGCCTACGGTGCGGAAAAGGTCACTGTCAACGAGTAATCTGGCCATATTTGGCGCTATTTGTACAGTGTGGACGTTAGGATGATGGGTGTCCACAATGTGGATACATTGATTGTTTACCGCATGATTTAAGGAGCAGGATGAACCCTACACCGGTGCAGGGCGCCCAGGTCGTCAGCCGCGTGGCGGTCCTGCTCAGGATCGTGGGCCGGAAGCCGGAAGGCTCACCGCTGGTCGAACTGGTTCGCGAATCCGGGCTCACGAGGCCCACCGCCCACCGGTTGCTCAGCTCGCTGGCCGCCGAGGGCCTGCTGGACCAGGACCCGCACAGCGGCAATTGGGTGCTGGGCCCGGAAATCCTGCTGATGGGGTCGGTGGCCTCGGCACGCTTCCCACTGGAGGACATTGCCCGCCCCAGCCTGCGCCGGCTCGCAGAGGAAACCGGGGAGAGCGCCTTCTTCTCGATCCGCCGCGGCGCCGAGACGGTGTGCCTGCTCCGCGAAGAGGGCAGCTTCCCCGTGCGCTCCTTCGTGCTGCATGAAGGGGTGCGCTTTCCACTGGGTGTCGCCTCTGCCGGCACTGCCATCATGGCATTCCTGCCGACGGCGGAGCAGGAGGAGCTGCTGGCCTGCTGGGCCGCCCATGCCGGCAGTTTTGCTGCCGGCCACAATGAGGCGAAGGTCCGCGAGAACCTGGAAGCGACGCGGCAGGCCGGCTATTCCGTGAACCCGGGCCTGGTGCTGGAGGGCAGCTGGGGAATGGGTGCCGCCGTCTTCGACCGGCGGGGCCGGCCTGCCTGGGCATTGTCGTTGACCGGGATTGAACCGCGATTCCGCGAGGATCGTCGCGAATTCTTGGGGCGTCTGCTGATGGACGAGGCACACCGGATTTCCCTGCAGCTGAAGGGCGACTAACGGGGGTTGGCCGGGTGTATCGACAAACCGGCGGGCACGGAGCACGATGATAACTGCAGCCGCGGGTCTGCATGCGCAGATTCTGCGCCTTTCCTCCGATGTCCGGAAGGCGCGTCTGCCCGTATCCTGCTTTCCTGCCATGATGCTGGGGCTTGACCTGGAGAAGAAGAAGCGGCGGGCGCAGTCCGTGCCGGAGCGTATCGCCGTCGTAAATTGTGACGGCGGCGCACCAAGTTCGCCGGTTTCCCGGCCGTTTCCCCAGCCACGAAGGAATGAGTCTGATGACTCGTCAAACAGAAATCCGCCTCGCGCCGCGCCTGCTGCGCCTTCTTATTGCTTTCAGTGCCGCCATCCTGCTGCCGGTATCCGTCAGCGGCGCCGCAGCCGCGGACGGCGGAAAATCAGCCAGGACGTGGACGGTCCAAGTCGGGTCCGAATCCTCAGACCAGGCCATCCAGGGCATGGCCTTCCTTCCGGAAAAGATTTACGTCAATGCCGGCGATAAGGTCACCTGGCGGGCCAACTCCGCTGAGATCCACACCGTGACGTTTCTGGCGAAGGGCCAGTCCTTGGAGTCCACCCAGCCCTTCAACCCCGCCGTCCCGGCAGACGTAACCCAAATCGGCGGCAAGGACTATGACGGGCACTCGTATTACAACTCCGGCGTCATGACTAACGTGTCAGACAGCGGATTCGTGCAGGTGAAAAAATACACCCTGGCATTCGCCAACGAGGGCGACTTCACCTACTACTGCCTGGTCCACGGCATGGCCATGAAGGGCACCGTCCATGTCCGCGCGGCGGGAACCGAATACCCGTACAGCCAGTCGCAGTACGACCACCAGTCCGCGAAGCAAGAACGGGCCATTCTGCGGGACGGAGAACGGCAATGGGACGCCGCTCGGGATCAGTCGGGCGAGAACACGGTGATCGCCGGAACGGACAACGGAACGTCCATGGTGATGCGCTTTGTCCATCGAGAGATTGAGATCAGGGTGGGGGAGTCCGTGACGTTCATCAACAACGGCATGGGTGCCCCGCATACCGTTACCTTCGGGACGGAACCGGCCAATTTCTTCGCCCCGCTGGGGGACCGCGACCACTTCAGCGGAGGAGACCTGAACTCAGGACTCATGACGCCGCATAGCAGTTACACCGTGACCTTTATGAAGGCAGGCGAATTTGATTACATCTGCGCCCTGCACGACTACATGGGCATGGTGGGAACGGTGGTGGTCCGGAAGTAACGTGCCCGGGTTACTGCGTCCACCAGGTGTCGAACAGGGTGACCGGGCCGGTGCGCTTATGCCTCGTGCGTAGGTACTTCTGCTCGATCAGCTCGGCGGCGGCATCGGGGATGTTGCGGCCTTCCAGGTAATCGTCAATCTGGTCATAACTCAGGCCGAGTTCCTCCTCGTCGGTGCGGCCGGGCTTGTGGTCCAGGAGGTCCGCCGTCGGCACCTTTTCCCAGATCCGCGGCGGCGCGCCGAGCTCCGCGAGCAGGGCACGGTTCTGGCGCTTATTCAAGCCATAGAGCGGGAGGATGTCCGCGCCGCCGTCGCCGTACTTGGTGAAGAAGCCGGTCACGGACTCCGCCCCGTGGTCCGTGCCGATCACCAGATAGTTGTGCTCCCCGGCCAAGGCGTACTGGGCGATCATGCGCGTGCGGGCCTTGGTGTTGCCCTTGTGGAAATCGGAGATCCCGTTGCCGACGGTCTTCTCGAACTCATCCTCGAAGCCGTCCACCGCGGCCGAAATGTTGAAGGTCCACTCCGTCTTGGCCCGCACGAAGTCCAGCGCCGCCTGGGCATCGTCTTCATCGTGCTGCACGCCGTAGGGAAGCCGAACGGCCACGAAGTTCGCCTCCACCCCCTCGGCGTCGAGCTCTTCGACGGCGAGCTGCGCCAGCCGCCCGGCCAGCGAGGAATCCAGGCCGCCGGAGATGCCGAGGACGAAGCCTTTGGTGTGGCTGGCCTTGAGGTATTGCTTCAGGAACGTCACGCGCTTGCGTACCTCCCCGGCGGGGTCGATCCGCGGCTGCACACCCATATCTTCAATGATCTTCGCCTGGAGTTCACGCATGCCTCACAGCCTAGCCAGCGGTGTCAATCGGGCTCAAGTGTTGAACCCTCCCGTGGACACCTCCGCAGGCGTAGCGTATGGCCATGGAGACGACAGGGTGCGTGGTGGTCGGCGGCGGTCCGGCGGGCATGATGCTGGGACTTTTGCTGGCCCGGGCCGGTGTTCAGGTGACCGTACTGGAAAAGCATGCGGACTTCTTGCGCGACTTCCGCGGCGACACCGTGCACCCCTCCACGATCCGGCTGATTGACGAACTGGGCCTCGGCCAGGAATTCCGCAAGTTGCCGCAGAGCCGCCTGAAGAGCGTCGTCTTCCCGGTCCCTGGCCGCACTGCGGTCACCATGGGTGACTTTGACTCCCTGCGGCCGCCGTACAACTACATCGCGATGATGCCGCAATGGGATTTCCTGAACTTCCTCGCGGCCGCCGCAGCCGAGGAGCCGGGGTTCACGCTGCTTATGAGCCACACGGCCACCGGGGTGGTCCGCGACGGGGACCGTGTCCGCGGCGTCCGTCTCCGCGGCCCGGACGGCGCCCAGGAGGAACTCCTGGCAGACCTGGTGGTCGCCACCGACGGGCGTCATTCCGCCCTCCGCGCCGCCGCCGGGCTGCCGCCGAAGGAATTTCCGGTGCCCTTCGACGCCTGGTGGTTCCGTTTGCCCCGCCACCCCGCCGAAGCCGGCGAGGTGGCCGGGCTGGTGCCCGCGTTTGGCCCCGGAGAGGCACTGGTAGCCCTCACCCGTAACGACTTCTACCAAATGGGCTACCTCGCCCCGAAGGGCGCCGATGCCAGGATCCGCGCGGAGGGCGTCGAAGGGTTCCGACGGCGGATCGCCGGGCTCCGCCCGGACCTCGCCGACCGCGTTGACACCATCCATTCCCTGGACCAACTCCACTTTCTCGACGTGCGCCTCGACCGGCTGCACTCATGGCATGTCAACGGGCTGCTTTGCATCGGCGACGCGGCCCACGCGATGTCCCCGGCCGGCGGCGTCGGCATCAACCTCGCCATCCAGGATGCCGTGGCCGCAGCGAAGCTACTTGCGCCCGCGCTTCTCCGGGGCCGGGTCACCCCGGCAGACCTCCAGGCAGTAGAGCGACGACGGCGACCGCCCACCGTTATCGTCCAGACGGCTCAGCGCCTCATGCACCGCGCCGTCTTCGGCCCGATCATGAGCGGGAAACGGGCCAAAATTCCGGGCGCGGTGCTCTTACTGGCCCGGCACGTTCCGGCCGTCCGCAGCATCATCCCCCGGTTTATTGCCTTTGGGCCGCGGCCGGAGCACGCTCCGGCATTCGCGAGGCGCGCCGACGCCACGCCCCAGCCGCGCGCCTAGCCGTTGGGCCGCCGTCGGGTACCCAGGCCGCGCCTCACCATCGATTGCTCCACAGGCGCCCGTTAGCGGTCTCAAAAGGGCGGGAACGGAGCAGCGGATGGAGGGTTGCCGTGCCACTAAACTGGGTGGCATGACTGCCATCAGTGAATTTGCAGCGGATGCCGCTGCCGCCCGTGCCCGCCTCCTGGAATTGATCAAGGAGCTGGCCGTCGTCCGCGGCAAGGTCATCCTCTCCAGCGGCGCCGAGGCCGACTACTACATTGACTTGCGCCGCATCACGTTGCACCACGAGGCTTCCAAGCTCGTCGGCCAGGTGATGCTGTCCCTGATGAACGACGCCGGGATCGACTTTGAGTGCGCCGGCGGACTCACCATGGGGGCGGACCCGGTGGGTACCGCCGTAATGCGCGCCGCGGTCGACGCCGGCCGCCCCGTGGACGCCTTCGTGGTCCGCAAGGCGCAGAAATCCTACGGGATGGGCCGCCAGGTTGAAGGCCCTTCGGTCGAGGGCCGCAAGATCCTGGTCCTGGAGGATACGTCGACCACCGGCGGCTCCGCACTGACCGCCGTCGAAGGCGTCCGCCAAGCCGGTGGAAACGTCGTGGCCGTGGCCGTGATCGTGGACCGCGACACCGGCGCCAAGGAAAAAATCGAAGCCGAAGCCGGCGTCCCGTACCTCTTCGCGTTCGGCAAGGACGAACTTGGCCTGAACTAGGCGTTCCACCGGCCGGGGCCATCGGCACGGACCCGTTTGGACGCTGCTTCGGGGGTTGACTTATCATTTCTGGAATACGCCCATCGGTACCTTGCCTACCCGTAGTTGGAGAAGCGCACTATGCTCCCGCCCCAGGAATACCCGCGTTCGGCCTCCATCAGTACAGTCGACCAGGTCCAGAATCTAATCCTCGACAGCACGGACTTCGAAGAGTTCCTCAACGAACTCGCACGTTTTTCGGCCCACCAGGTGGCGGGTAAGGGCGACGACGCGCTGTGCGGGATCACCTTGCTGCGGGACCGCAAGTCGGCCACCATCGGCTGGAGCAGCGACTCCGCCCGTGAAGTGGACCAGATCCAGTACCGGCTGGCGCAGGGTCCGTGCCTGACGGCGGCGCAGGAGGAGCGCGAGGTCTATGTTCCTGACCTTTTTGAGGAAGACCGTTGGGGCCCGGACTATGCCAGTGCCGTTGCCTCGCACGGACTGCGCTCGGTGCTCTCTGTGCCGTTCCACCTTCACGGCGAAGCGCAGGCGGCGCTGAACCTGTACTCGGACGTGCCGCGCAAGTTCGACGGCGATGTGGCCGCCCGGGCGCGCGACTACACCCGGCAGATTTCCCAGGCGCTCCGCATGGCCGTGCGCTTTTCACTGCACACGGACAGTGCGACCAACCTGCGGGCCACGCTCGAATCACGCACCGTCATCGATATGGCCATCGGCATCGTGATGGCCCAGAACCGCTGCAACCAGGACGCAGCGGTCCGGATCCTCACCGACGCGTCGAGCAACGGAAACGTAAAACTGAGGGAAATAGCCACCTCGCTGGTGGAATCCGTCGGCGGCTCGGCGACCAAGACGCACTTCCAGGAACCCGACCGTCAGGCCGCCGGATAGTCCTGCCGCGACTTGTGCCGGTCCGGCACTGCCGTTACCCTGAGGTAGGTTGAGCCGTCGGCCATAGACACTTTATTTGGAGTACCTATGGACCAATCCCTCAACGCCCACGTCAAGCTCGAAGTCGCAACAGACGTCATCCGGATCGATGTCCGGGGGAGCCTCACCCACTGCTCCCGTCCGGACCTGATGCAGCTGATCAGGCGCATCCGCCTCATGGGTATCAGCTCCCACATCCGCGTCGACCTGGCGCAGGCTGAGTTCGTGGAATCAGGAGCCCTGGCCGGCCTGCGTGATGAACTCAACGCTATTGACGGCGGCGCCGGCCAGCTGAAGGTGGCCGGGAGCCTGACCGTCGCGGCCGGGGTTTCACTTGAGCTTCAGATGATCGTCGAGGACTTCGGCAGGGATTTTCAGTCGCTGGACCTTTCCTCGGATTTCCCCGCTTCGATGGATTCTTCGGGCACACGTCCGCTGGCGGGTTACTCCGACGACGAACTGCTGGCCGCCAGCGACTCGGTGTTCGGCAAGCTGGACGACCCGGACACCGGAGCACCTTCGGAACTCCTGGCCCACTACGAGGACATCAGCCTCGAGATCACCCGGCGCGAATTCGACCGCGAAGCAGAGCCCGCCTAGTCCGGCTCACGCTGCCGCGTTTTCTTCTGCGCGCCACCCTGTGGCTACGGTAGGGGTGTGCCGCGTGAGACGGAAGCGAACGATCGGGGCGGACCCGGAACTATTGAGGCCCGCGTGCTTCGGCACGCCGCCGAGCTTAAGCGATTCTCGCGGCGGAAATTCCTCCTGGGTGCCGGCGGCGCCGCTGTCCTCGCCTCGGACATGCTTTTTACCCGCCGGGTCCAGACCGAGCGGCGGGTCAACAAGATCCTCACGGTCCCCGACGACGTCGCCGCACGGTACATTCCGCGCGCTAGCTGGTTCCTCTTTCCGGGCTACAAGACCAGCTGGGAAGAGGCGCAGTGGATCCTGAACTCACTGCGCGGTGCGTTGAACCAGCGCGGCCAGCTGGCCGCTGTCGGCTATTCCAACGTGGGCTTGGACATCGACAAGATGGTGATCGCCGTCATCGAGCACGTCCGGGCGAACCAGCTCGACTCCCTCTACTTCTACGGCCACAGTTTTGGCGGCATGGTCGCAGTGCAGGTCGCCGCGAGGTTGCTGGAACTGCATGGCGTCAAAGTGGCGTTCATCCTGCTCGACTCCAGCCCGTCCAGCCGGTACGACGTCCTGGATCAGAGCTGGTTCGAGGGGGTGGTGTTCCTCTACGAGAGCGGCTTCCGGTTCCCCACGGTGCTGCGCGGCGGTTACGAGCTCGGCGAGCGGGTGCTCAACAAGCATGAACGCAGCTGGGGCCAGGTGCTGGACCAGACGTGGGAACAGCTTTCGCCGATTGCCCCGTCCAGCGTGCTGATCCAGACCGAATCGGCGTACATCTACCACTTTGATCCGAGCCGCTTCGTGGGAAAGCTCGGAGACGCGAAGATGGCGTTCATAGGCAACCCCGGGGACGAAACCGTGAGCTACGAAACGGCCCGGGACGCTTGGATGCTGCGGTTCAAGGCGAACATGGTCTCGGATTCGCTGCGGACGGACGGGGCGCGTCCCGCGCACGCCAGCCCGCAATGGAATCCGTTCGTCTACCGGCCGCTCATCGAAAAGCTCCAGGACGAGTTCCTGCCGCTGCCCTCCGGCGGTGGCAAGAAGACAGCCGTTTAGGCCGCTGCCCTCAGATCTGGTTCATCAGGTCCGCGACCGAGTTCAGGATCTGGTTGGGCCGGAATGGGTAGGACGCAATGTCGTTCCGGTGGGTGATGCCGCTGAGCACCAGCACGGTGTGCAGCCCAGCTTCCATGCCGGCGATGATGTCCGTGTCCATCCGGTCCCCGATCATGGCGGTGGTCTCCGAATGCGCATCGATCCGGTTCATCGCCGAGCGGAACATCATCGGGTTCGGCTTGCCCACAATGTACGGTTCACGGCCGGTCGCCTTGGTGATGAGCGCGGCGATCGCGCCGGTGGCGGGCGTCGGGCCGTCCTTGGAGGGTCCGGTGGCATCCGGGTTGGTGGCGATGAAACGCGCACCGCCCAGGATCAGGCGGATGGCCGCGGTGATCGCCTCGAAGGAGTAGGTCCGGGTTTCGCCGAGCACCACGAAGTCGGGGTCTTGGTCGGTGAGGATGAAGCCCGCCTCATGCAGCGCCGTCGTGAGCCCGGCCTCGCCGATCGTGTACGCGCGGTTGCCGGAGTCCGAGCCGCGCACCTGGTCCTTGAGGAACTGCGCGGTGGCCAGCGCCGAGGTCCAGATGTTCTCCTCCGGTATTTCCAGTCCGGACCCCTTCAGCCTGGCGGCGAGATCGCGGGGGGTGAAGATGGAATTGTTGGTCAGGACCAGGAACCGCTTGGAGGTGTCCACCCAGCGCTGGATGAGGTCCGAGGCGCCCGGGACGGGCTGGTTTTCGTGGACCAGCACCCCGTCCATGTCCGTCAGCCAGCATTCGATTTCCTGACCGCTGCGGTACAGCGAGGACGTGGGGCGCTCGTCGTCCGACTCTGACCACTCGTCTGCCCCGTGGTCTTGATGTTGAGCCGCCATGGTGTCCTCCGCCGCTAGTGCCGCCGATAGTGTCCCGCTTCCGCTCCCAGTCTAGTGTTGAGCCGTGACTGAATCCGAGACTCCCCGCGAACCCGCTAACGGCGCTGCGGCCGCTCCGGACGGTGCGGCGGAGGCCAGGGCGGAGGTCGGCGTCGGACCCTGGCAGGGCGAGTGGCCGGCGGGCGAACCCTGGGACCCGGACCTCTTGGCCGACGGTGACCGCCGGAACGTGGTGGACAAGTACCGCTACTGGAAGCACGAGGCGATCGTGGCCGAACTGGATTCGCGCCGCCACGACTTCCACATTGCGATAGAGAACTGGCAGCACGACATGAACATCGGCACTGTCGTCCGCACCGCCAACGCGTTCCTGGCCAAGGAAGTCCACATCATCGGACGACGCCGGTGGAACCGACGCGGGGCGATGGTCACCGACCGTTACCAGCACGTCCGGCACCACCCCACAGTGGACGACTTTGTCGCCTGGGCGCAAGGTGAGGGGCTGGCCATCATCGGGATCGACATCTTCCCCGACTCCGTTCCGCTGGAGACCTACGAACTGCCCCGCGACTGCGTGCTCGTGTTTGGCCAGGAGGGCCCGGGCCTGACGCCGGAAGTCCACGCGGCCGCCGTCGACACGTTATCCATCGAACAGTTCGGATCCACGCGATCCATTAACGCAGCCTCCGCCGCCGCGATCGCGATGCACGCCTGGATCCGCCAGCACGTCTTCAACCAGCTCGTCTGACCCGCGCGGCACCGTGATGCGGCCGGACGCGGCCTGCAAGGAATGGCGGATTGCGCCGCAGTACGACGGTGCCGGCCATGGCGGCTCCGAGCAGTACCTCAAGGACATCCGCCCCGCGATCGTCCCCAAGGTCCGGGCGGCGCTGCGGCGCTGGAAAGCCGCGGCCGGCTTACGAGATGACACTTCGCGGCAGTGTTGGCGCGCGACACTGCCGCGACGTGCCGACTCAGCGGGGCCAGGACGCCAGGCGGAGAGTATTGCGCCGCCCGGGCTCGGAAACACTGCGGCCCACGGAGGAATGGCTAGGATGGTGCGTAGCCGACGAGGTTTACTCCAGCGTCAACCCAGCCCGCAGACGAAATTCACTTTAGGAGTCAGCATGCCCATTGCAACCCCAGAGATCTACTCCGAGATGATCGACCGCGCAAAGACGGGCGGCTTCGCATTCCCGGCAGTCAACGTCACGTCCTCCCAGACCCTGAACGCCGCGCTGCGCGGCTTCGCCGAGGCCGAGTCCGACGGCATCGTCCAGGTCTCCACCGGCGGTGCGGCCTACTGGTCCGGCGCCTCCACCAAGGACATGGTGGCCGGATCCCTGGGCTTCGCCGCGTTCGCCCGCGAGGTCGCCAAGAATTACGGCGTCAACATCGCGCTGCACACGGACCACTGCCCCAAGGACAAGCTGGACGGCTTCGTCCTGCCCCTGCTCGCGGCCTCCGAGGCCGAGGTGAAAGCAGGCCGCAACCCGCTTTTCAGCTCGCACATGTGGGACGGCTCAGCCGAGACCCTCCCGGAGAACCTCCGGATCGCCCGCGAACTGCTCGCGCGCACCGCAGCCGCCAAGATGATCCTCGAGGTCGAAATCGGCACGGTCGGCGGCGAGGAAGACGGCGTCGAGAATGCCATCAACGACAAGCTCTACACCACCGTCGAGGACGCCCTGGCCACTATCGAGGCCCTCGGTTCCGGGGAGAACGGCCGCTACATCACGGCGCTGACCTTCGGCAACGTGCACGGCGTCTACAAGCCCGGCGGTGTCAAGCTCCGCCCGGAGATCCTCAAGGACATCCAGGAACAGGTCGGCGCCAAGATCGGCAAGCCCAGCCCCTTCGACCTCGTCTTCCATGGCGGCTCCGGCTCCTCCGAGCAGGAAATCGCCGACGCCGTTTCCTATGGTGTCATCAAGATGAACATCGACACCGACACCCAGTACGCCTTCACTCGCCCGGTCGCGGACCATATGCTCCGCAACTACGACGGCGTGCTGAAGGTTGACGGCGAGGTCGGCAACAAGAAGCAGTACGATCCGCGCGTGTGGGGTGCGTCGGCAGAGGCAGGCCTGGCCGCCCGCGTGGTCGAGGCAGCCCAGCAGCTCGGCTCCACCGGCAAGACGTTCTAGCCGTGACGGACGAGTTCCGCAGGAACCTGATGGGCCCCGAGCCCACACTGCTGCCGGCCGAGACCGAGGTTTACGCGGGGCTGGACGCGGGCCAGGAGGCACTGGACCTGGTGGAAAAGCATCCGACTTCCTCGCTGCTCTGGGCGGTGCTGGCCGAGGAGGCATGGACCGAAGGCCGGACCATCGACTCCTACGCCTACGCCCGCGTGGGTTACCACCGCGGCCTGGACTCGCTGCGCCGCAACGGGTGGCGCGGCGTCGGCCTCATCCCCTGGGAGCACGAACCGAACCGCGGCTTCCTGCGCGCCCTGTACTCGCTGGGCCGCGCCTCCGCCGCGATCGGCGAGGCCGAGGAGCCGGAGCGGATCGAGAAGTTCCTCAAAGACTCCGACCCCACCGCCAAGGCGGCCATCGAAACCGAGGCCTGACCGGGCACCTGTTGGTTAGCCAACGACGGCGGGCGCTCACCTTTCGGTGGGCGCCCGCCGTCGTTAACGCGTGATGCGGGTGATCAGCTGACCTTGGCCAGCCCGGTCCGGGCCATGGCGTCGGCGTAGGCGACGCGCATGTCCTCAAGGTACTGCTCCTGCCGGGCCGGGGTACCGGCGAAAGCACGGCCGCTGAGCGAGCGGACCTTGTACGTCTTCAGGCCGCGGCGCCAGATCATCGGCACCTCGGTCTTGAGCAGCAGGTTGGCCAGGCGGTTGGCCTCGGTGCCGTGCGCCACGATCACGGATGCGCGGGGAACCAGGGCCAGGAACTTCAGCAGGGGCTTGAGGCCGGCCGAGATCTGGTCCGGGGTGAACTTGCCGTTGGGTTCGCCGGGCACGTGCCACGGGTGGACGTTCCACGGCATGACGACCTCGGGACGAAGGCCCAGCTTCCACTGGATACCGAGCATGCGGGTGGTAGCCTCCTCGTCACCGGCGGTGATGAAGCCGGACGGGTCAGCGGTGCCGATGTTGGAGTGCAGGCTGATGATGCGGCATTGATCGATGTCGTGGATCGGATCCACGTAGGGGACGGTGGTGCCAGCTTTGGCGGCCTGCAGTGTGTCGCACAGCTCGTTGACCGGCGCGACGTTAGCGTCGTAACGGCGGCTGAGGAGCTGTTCGCGGAAATTTTCTGTGGCCAGGGCTGTCATGTATTGCTGGGTCTCCTGCGGGATTGGTAAAGCTGCCAGACCGGCCTGGGGCACGCCAAAAGAGGGGCGCTCTGTGGCAGGTGTGGTGTGAAAATGTGGTGTGGACCGATTCGTGTTCGGTCATTACCAGTCTATCAAGCCCTGCGAAATGCCCTGCGAGCGGCCGGCGTCAGCTACCAGAGCCGCTTGCTGGCCCGCCGGGCGCCCTCGCCGAGCGCCTCAAGTTTGGCGGCGGCGATCTGCGGATGGACCCGGCCACCGAGCCCGCAGTCCGTGGAGGCAATAACGTTGTCGCGGCCCACCAGCTCCGCAAAGCGCACGATCCGGTCCGCGACCAGATCCGGGTGTTCCACGACGTTGGTGGCGTGCGAGACGACACCGGGAATGATCGCCTTCCCCTCGGGCAGCGTGGCGTCCTGCCAGACCCGCCATTCGTGTTCGTGCCGCACGTTGGCCGCCTCGAAGGAGTACGCGCCGGCGTTGATTTGCAGCACAGAGCCGATGATGTCCGCAAAGGGGATGTCCGTGGTGTGCGGGCCGTGCCAGGAGCCCCAACAGACGTGCAGCCGGATCTTGTCCTGCGGCAGGTCGCGCAGCGCCCAGTTGGTCGCTTCTACCCGGAGTTGGATGAACTTCAGGTAGTCCTCGAGGCTCGGCTCCGGGTTGATCTGGTCCCAGCTCTCGGCCAGGGACGGGTCATCCAGCTGGACCGTCAGGCCGGCGTCGATGATGGCCTTGTATTCCTCGCGCATGGCATCGGCGCAGGCGTAGAGGAGTTCCTCGTCGCTCTGGTAGTACTCGTTGGCCACCCGGGCGCAGGAGCCGGGGGACAGCGAGGCGACGAAACCCTCGGTGAGGCCGGCCGCGGCCAGGCCTGTCTTGAGGTTGGCGATGTCTGAGGCAACGAGCGCCTGCCCCGTGTACGTCAGCGGCCCGGCGATCTTGGGCTGCGTGACGCTCTTGCGGTGGGCCAGGATCCCGGAGGAAGGATCGTTGTAGGCGTCGTTAAAGGTCTGCCGGTCGCGGCGGTCCGGGAAGGACGTCAGGACGATGTGTCCCGGCGAGGAACGGTGCACCTTCGAATCGGCCCAGCGGTCTACCTCCGTCGCTTCCAAGCCGCCGAGCCGGGAGAATGAGTAGTTCCACCAGGCGCCGTAGTCCACAGAACTGGACATCGAGTGCCCGTACTCGCCGTCATTCGGGATGTCGATGCCCAGGTCCTTCTGGCGCTGCACGACGTCCACCACCGAGGTCTCCAACAGATCCAGGAACTCAGGGGTGATCCCGTCGGTTTCTTTCGCCTCGTTCGCGGCGATCAACTCCGGGGTGCGGGGCAATGAGCCGGCATGGGTGACCCGGATGTGGTCGGTGTTCTGGGGCACGGCGCGGTTTCCTTCCATCGGTCCTGGCGGTAGCACCCTGGCCGGTCACCGTGCCGCGGGAAGCGGGTAGGGGAGGGCTGGGTTGCTGCGGCGTCAAGGGGCCAGGTCCCTCGGCCGCTCGGGATGGTCACTCTTAGTTAAATGCAGGGGTGGGGAAGTAGCAAACCGGCGGCGGATTGTGTCGCAGCGAAGCGTTCCCCCGGGCCCTGCAGGGCCGTCCACACCGGTCAGCGGGGAGACGAGCCCGCCAAACAGGAACTGGACCAGCCCCAGGACGGCGGATCCGGCCCCGGCCCGGTCCAGGACGCGCCCCTGGCGCGGTCCAGGACGTGCCCATGATGAAGCCGACGCAGGACTGGGTCAAGAACAAGTGCAGGGGCGTGGCCCACCCGGTGATTCCTGCCAGAATCAGTGCCAGGCCGCCGCATTGATGGCGCACATTACGACGACGGCGGTGCGCAGGTTGATGCCAGGTTCGAGCCGTTCCGCCAGCCGCGTGTCGACCAGCGCTCCGAGAATAACCCCGCAGGCATTGACAGCGAAGAGTACCGAATAACCTTTTCGCCGAATAGCCGAGCAAATTTTTCACCACACAAGGAGGACACCGAAATGTAGGAGAACAATGTTCCGAAGGTGAAGCCGAACCCCAGCGAATAGGCAGGCCGAACACCAGATCGATGCTCGGAGCATCCGCGATCGCAGCGGAGCAGGAAGCCGGGACCGGAACCGGTCCTTGTCGTCGGGAGAGTCCATCGAGTTTCTTTCGGCTGCGTATTTCCGGATGCCCAAAAACCCAATTTGAACATGACCGCTGGTCCACAGGCTAAACTTGGGTGGTAAGAGCCCCGGACTCTGGCGTTGATGGTAAGAGCACAGCGGTAGATTCGGGGCATTCTCATGAACGGCGCTGAGCTGCGGCGACCACCCGGTCAAATACACAGTTCGGCCCGAACGAATGGGGGAGGATCCCATGCCAGCAATCGTGATCGTCGGAGCCCAATGGGGCGACGAAGGCAAAGGTAAGGCCACCGACCTGCTCGGCCACCGCGTCGACTACGTCGTGAAGCCGAATGGCGGCAACAACGCCGGCCACACCGTCGTCGTGGGCGGTGAGAAGTATGAGCTGAAGCTCCTTCCGGCCGGCATCCTGAGCCCGAACGCGGTCCCGGTGATCGGCAACGGCTGCGTGGTGAACCTCGAAGCCCTGTTCCAGGAGATCGACGGCCTCGAAGCCCGCGGCGCGGACACGTCCAAGCTGCGCGTCTCCGCCAACGCCCACCTCGTGGCGCCCTACCACCAGGTGCTGGACAAGGTCACCGAGCGGTTCCTGGGCAGCCGTGCGATCGGCACCACCGGCCGCGGCATCGGCCCGGCTTACATGGACAAGGTGGCGCGCCTCGGCATCCGCGTCCAGGACGTCTTCGACGCCTCCATCCTGCGCCAGAAGGTTGAAGGCTCCCTGCGCCAGAAGAACGAGCTCCTGGTCAAGGTCTATAACCGCCGCGACATCGAGGTGGACGAGATCGTGGAGTACTTCCTCTCCTTCGCCGAACGCCTCCGCCCGCTGGTCATCGACAGCACGTTCGTCCTGAACACGGCGCTGGACGAGGGCAAGGTGGTCCTCATGGAGGGCGGCCAGGCCACGTTCCTGGACGTCGACCACGGCACCTACCCGTTCGTGACCTCCTCCAACCCGACCGCGGGCGGCGCCTGCGTGGGCTCTGGCATCGGCCCCACCCGGATCTCCCGCTCCATCGGCATCATCAAGGCCTACACCACCCGGGTGGGCGCCGGGCCGTTCCCCACCGAACTGTTTGATGAGATGGGCCTGTACCTGCAGAAGACGGGCGGCGAGTTCGGCGTCAACACCGGCCGGCCGCGCCGCTGCGGTTGGTACGACGCCGTGCTGGCGCGCCACGCCGCCCGCGTGAACGGGTTCACCGACTACTTCGTCACCAAGCTCGATGTGCTCACCGGGATCGAGCAGATTCCGGTCTGCGTGGCCTACGACGTCGACGGCGTCCGGCACGACGAAATGCCGATGACCCAGACGGACTTCCACCACGCCAAGCCGATCTTCGAGTACTTCGAAGGCTGGACCGAGGACATCACTGGTGCCCGCACTCTGGCTGACCTGCCGGAGAACGCCCGGAACTACGTACTGGCCCTCGAAAAGCTCTCGGGCACGCGATTCTCCGCGATCGGCGTCGGACCGGACCGCGACCAAACGATCGTGATCAACGATTTGATCAATGACTAACGTGTGACTCCTGGTTCAGAATGGCGGCTGAATCACTGCTGGTCCTGCCGGCGCGCAAGAGCGATGTCCTCACCACCCGGCCGTGCCCGGGCCACCCTTGAACGGACCAACGATCTGCGCGGTGATCCAACCGCCGTAAAAGTCACCTGCTTGGAAGGTCACCTGCTCGCCGTTGACCTCGCAGGAGTCCATGTGACCCGGGTAAAGGGCCACCCGGGTGCTAAGCGCCTCGAAGCCCCGGGCGGGTTCCGGGTAGGCCCACCCGGCGCGGGGAACGACGACTCCGCCGGCAACTACGTCGAAGTAACGCGCTTCCCCCTTGAACTCGCAGAAGCTGGTGCCCTCGACCGGGACGAGTGCCCCGGCAGGGAATGAGTCCAGGGGCAGGTAGTAGACCGGCGGATGACTCGTCTCCAGGACGCGCACTGCATGGGTGGTATCGGCGATGACCTGCCCGCCCAGCCGCACGATGACCTGTTCTGATCGGGGCTCGACCCTTGGCGGCCGCGGGTAGTCCCACACCGATTCTTGACCGGTCTTGGGTTTGATCGGCCGGGGACGCCGGGAGAAGCCGGAAAAACCGTGGGCTGGAGTCATGTCCCCATAGTGCCATCTTCTGCTGGGATGCAACTGTGAACGCCGACCGATCCCGGCCGCCGAAATCGCGTCCCGGCTGGCCCGGGCGGAGGGACGCGAAAAGAATCTTCGAACGCCGCGTAACCTTTCCGGGGGCCCCGGCGATTACCCCTTTGTAAGCGCCGCCCGAAGCCCTGATCCCCCCATCAGGCACGGACGGCCTTGGAATGAATGCTCCGGCCGGCACCTGTCCCCATCAGGCGCCGGCCAGCCTTCAATCAACCAAAGGATGTACGTTTTCCATGAAGAGTGTTAGTAAGACCACCAAGATTGCTGTCGGCGCCGCTGTTCTCGCGGTCGGAGGTTTCTCCGGAATCGGGCTGGCCAACGCGGCCCAACTGTCGAGCACCCAGCAGGCTGAAGTGAGCCACGCGACGCCGGCCACCCCTGCCGCACCGGCTGTTCCCGCCACAGCGGAACTGCCCGCTGTTCCGGCAGTGCCGGCCACCCCGGCAGTGCCCGCGCCCCCTGCCGTACCGGCTGCCCCGAACGTTGACGGCTCCGCCAAGGGTGGCGCCGACGTCGAGGGTACCGAGGGATCCTCGGAAGGTAACGTTGCAGCGGGCCACGACGGTGTCACCGTCGACGGCGCCGCCAACGCGAAGGGCGCCGCCGAAGCCAAGGCCCACGCCGGCGTAACTGTCGCTGCCCCGGGCGCCAAGGGCGTCCCCGCGGTCCCGGCCGTGCCCGCCGTCCCGTCCGTTGAGCTGCCCAGGCTCGACAAGTAATCAAGGTGCGCCCCTGTTGAGGGGCGACGGGGTGCGGCCGCTAGAATACCGGGGGCCGCACCCCAGCCGTACCCGGCGGTAACGGAAGGAAAGCCACTTGGCAGACCAGCTGAGCGATGACGAACTGTCAGCAGCTCTAGCCGGCGACCCCTCAGGATTCAGCGCCGTATATACCGTGCTGGCCCCGGCGGTGCTTGGCTACTTCCGGGCCAAGGGCATTGACGACGCCGAGGCCCTGACCCAGGACGTCTTCGTGGACGTCCTGCCCAAACTTGCGAATGTCACCGGCGGCCACAAGGGCCTGCGGACCTTCGTTTTCTCCGTCGCCCACGCCAGGCTGGTTGACCACCACCGGCGTTCCGAACGGACACCGCACCTCGCCGAATATGATCCGTTGACGGACGCGCGCCATGCCGCCTCGGCCGAGGACGAGGCACTCGGTTCCCTCGGTGGCCTGACCCACACCCTCGCCCGGCTCAACGATGAGCAACGGGAAGTCCTGGTCCTGCGGATCGTCGCAGACCTATCCATCGAGCAGGTGGCCGGCATCATGGGCAAGACCCCGGGTGCCATCAAACAGCTTCAGCGGCGCGGGCTCAGTGCCCTGCGCGAACTGGTAACCGAAAAGGACCACGCAGCATCATGACCGGAACACGCGACCCCCAGCAGGATGGCAGTATCCAGGCGATGCTCCGCGACTCCGGCCTCGAAGCCGCCACGGAACTCCGCAGCACCCTGGAGCAGCTACAGGCCCTGCTCCCGGAGCGGGCACCGGTACCCCGGGCCGACCTCGCCGCATTGCTGGCAACCGGCGCAACGTCCTTAGCGGACGGGACGGAGCCGGGCACCGCGGCCCTTCCGGCGGGCGTGAGCAGCCTGGCGGAGCGTCGCCGTGGGCACGGGCGCCGGATCGCCCTGGTGGGCGGCGCCGTGCTGGGTGCCATGAGCCTGGGTGCAGGCGCCGTCGCCGCCTCCAGCCAGGACTTCCGGGAGCACGTCGGCCACACCTTCAGCGTCATGTTCGCGCCGGCCCCGTCGCAAGGGCCCGCACCGATGCACGTCACGGTCGAGCCGTCGCCCGATGCCATTCCGGCCGTGCCCGCGGTCCCGGTCCCGGCCGGCACGTCCGCGCCGGCACCGACGCCGGCCTCGCTGACGCCGGGAAACATTCAGGCTCCGGGGTCGCCGGGCCCTGCCGTCACCCCTCCCGCGGTGGGACGTGGCGGAGTGCTTCCGACGCCTCCGCTGCGCCCCCTGGCGCCAGGCCTCCCCGGTCAGCACGGCAAGGGCCTTCCGGAGAACCCACTGCCGACGGTGCCCGCGATTCCGGAACTCCCGACGAGGGTCCCCGCCCAGCGTTAACCCAAGCAGCTCGCACTTGTTGTCGTTATGAGCGCTGAAAACGTCAACAAATGCGAGCCGGTCGGGTGACGCCGGGCCCCTTAGGCGAGGACCTGCCGCTTCGAGGAGATCACGCCGGTGTCGAATCCGGCAAGGTGCAGGCCGCCGTGAAAGCGGGCATGCTCAATCTTCACGCAACGGTCCATCACGACGTCGAGCCCGGCAGCTTCGGCCTCCTTGGCCACATCCTCATGCCACGAACCCAGCTGCAGCCAGAGCGTCTTGGTGCCCGCGGCGATCGCCTCCTCCAGCACGCCGGGAAGATCGTCGTGCTTGCGGAATACGTCTGCGATGTCCGGACTCTCCGGCAGGTCAGCCAGTGACGCGTACGTCGGTTGGCCCAGGATCTCCTTCACCACCGGGTTTACGAAGTAGACCTTGTAACGCGTGGAGGACTGCAGGTAGGTCGCCACAAAGTAGCTCGCGCGGGACGGCTTGTCCGAGGCGCCGACAATCGCAATCGACTTCGCCTGGCGCAGCAGCGCCAGCCGCTCCGGCGCGGACGGCCCGGTCCAGGTCCGGGTTTCTACCGTGCTCATGACAGTGCTCCAATCGTGCAGGTGTCGGCCGACGATGCGTCCGCACGCGGCTTAGCGTTCCCGGCCTCCCCCGGCCTCGCAATCTCCTCCGGGGACCCCGAGCCGGTCACTTCACCACTTCGTTCCTCGGCGGCGCGATGCGCCGCTTCCGCGGATACATCGTCGGCCGACGCGGCTGTTGCCACGTCCAGGGCCTGGTCCAGATCCCAGAGGATGTCCTCGATGTCCTCGAGCCCGATTGAGATCCGGACCAGGTCCTCGGGGATTCCGGCCGACTCGAGCTGCTCCGGGCTGAGCTGCTGGTGGGTGGTGGAGCCCGGGTGGATCACGAGGGTCCGTGAGTCACCGACGTTGGCCAGGTGCGAGGCCAGCTGCAGGGACTCGATGAACGTCTGGCCCGCGGTACGGCCGCCCTTCACGCCGAAGGAGAACACCGAGCCGGGGCCCAGCGGCAGGTACTTCCGCGCCCGCTCGAAGTGCGGGTGGGAGGGCAGGCCCGAGTAGTTTACGTAGGCCACGCGCTCGTCGGCTTCGAGCCATTCGGCCACCGCCTGCGCGTTCTTGAGGTGTTCGTCCAGGCGTTGCGGTAGCGTCTCGACGCCCTGCAGCAGCTGGAACGCCGACTGCGGGGACAGGGCGGGGCCGATGTCACGCAGTTGCTCGCAGCGCAGCTTGGTGAGGAAACCGTACTCGCCGAAGTTGCCCCACCAAGAGACGTTGCCGTAGGAGGCCACCGGTTCGGTCATGGTGGGGAAGTTGCCGTTGTCCCAGTCGAAGCGGCCGCTTTCGACGATGACGCCGCCCAGGGTGGTGCCGTGGCCGCCGAGGAACTTGGTGGCGGAGTGGATCACGATGTCCGCCCCGTGCTCGAGCGGCCGCACCAGGTACGGGGTGCTGAGGGTGGCGTCGACGACGAGCGGGATGCCGGCGTCGTGCGCCACCTTTGCCAGCCCCTCGAGGTCCTGGACTTCCGACGACGGATTGGCCACCACCTCGACGAAGATCGCCTTGGTGTTCTCCCGGATGGCAGCGGCGTAGTCCGCCGGGTCGGTGCCCGGAACGAACGTGGTGTCCACGCCGAAGCGGCGCAGGGTGACGTCCAGTTGGGTCACCGTGCCGCCGTAGAGCTGGGAGGCCGCGACGATGTGGTCGCCGGACTGGGTGAGCGCAGCGAAGGTGATGAACTCCGCGGCCATGCCGGAGGACGTGGCCACCGCGCCGATGCCGCCCTCGAGGGAGGCGATGCGCTCCTCGAACGCGGCGACCGTGGGGTTGCCGATCCGGGAGTAGATGTTGCCGTACTTCTGCAGGGCGAAGAGGTTGGCGGCGTCCTGGGTGTCCTTGAACACGAACGAGGTGGTCTGGTAGATCGGCACGGCGCGGGCGCCGTGTTCGGCGTCTGGTGTGCCGCCGGCGTGCAGCGCGCGGGTGCGGAAACCGAACTTGCGGTCAGCCATTACGCGTTCACCCCGACCTGTGCCACGGGCGTCCGGGACAGATCCAGGTCCACGCCGTTCTTTCGGGCGAGGTCCGCTTCGAGCTCGCGGACGATCGGCAGGATGTCCCGGCCGAACGCGGCCACCTCCTCCTGGAAGTGCAGGTACCCGGTCAGGAACAGGTTCACGCCGATTTTCTTGTATTCCACGATGCGTGCGGCGATCTGCTCCGGTGTGCCGATCAGCTGGGTCTTGAAGCCGTCGTTGTACTGGACCAGGTCCTCGAAGCTCGAGCCGGCCCACATGCCCTTGCCGTCCTTGGTGGACGCGCCGGCCTCCTGGACCGCGTCGCGGAAACCCTCGACGGCGGGCTTGTGCGCCTTCTCGACGATCTCGCGGAGGGTGTCGCGGGCTTCCTTTTCGGAATCGCGGGCGATCACGAAGCCGTTCAAACCGAACCTCGGGGAGCCCAGGGCGCCCCCGGCCCCGCGACCGCTTTCTCCGGCGGAAGCGACCACGCCGGCGATGTTTTCCTTGAACCCTTCGAGGTCCTTGCCGTTGGAGAAGTACCAGTCCGCCACCCGGCCGGCGGTGGCCTGCGCCGCGGTCGAGTTGCCGCCGAAGAAGACTTCCGGGTGCGCGCGTCCCGGCACGTCGACCGGGGCCGGCTGCAGAGTGAAGTCGGTGATGTTGTAGTACTTGCCGGACTGGCTGTACTCCTGCTCGGTCCAGAGCCCGCGGAGGACGCGGATGAACTCCTCGGTCCGGACGTAGCGCTCGTCGTGTTCGAGCCATTCGAGGCCGAAGTTCTCGAACTCCGCCTTGAGCCAGCCGGAGACGATGTTCACGGCGGCGCGGCCGTTGGAGATGTGGTCCGCGGTGATGATGAATTTCGCCAGCACCCCCGGGTGCCACATGCCCGGATGGACGGCGGAGATCACCTTGAGCCGCTCGGTGGCGGCCAGCAGGGCGAGGCTGAATGAAGTGGCCTCATGCTGCTTATCCGCTCCGTAGGAGGCGGCGTAGCGGGTCTGGGTCAGGGCGTATTCGAAACCGGAGTTTTCCGCGATCCAGGCCAGCTTCTTGTTGTAGTCGAAGTCCCAGCCGGTGCGCTGTTCGATCGTGGAGACCACGAGGCCGCCGGAGACATTGGGGACCCAGTAGGCGAACTTGAGCGGTTCGGAAAGGCGGGCGACGTCACTGATGTCAGTCATGGTTTTCCTTACTTCTGGGGTATTCATGGGGCATTCCCGGGGATGTTGCGTTCACGGAGCACCTGTTGGATGCCGGCGATCGACGGTTCGTTCTGCAGGGAAGTGGTGTCGCCGAGCGTGGTGCCCTCGAACAGCTGGGTCAGCAGCCGGCGCATGATCTTGCCGCTGCGCGTCTTGGGCACATCAGGAACGACGACGACGTCGCGCGGCTTAGCGATCGGCCCGATGGCCTTCGCGACGTGGGCCCGCAGTTCGGCGTCGATGTCCTTGCGCCGCTTAGCGTTCACGGACTCCCCCGAGCTCGCAAGCTCGCCCGGGGACCCCAGCCCAATCACTACACTCGCTCGTTCCTCGCTCGCGCGATGCGCGGCTACCGAGGAAATCGCCGCCGACTGACGCAGCACTACGAACGCGACGATGGCATGGCCGGTCTTCGGGTCCGCGACCGGGCAGACGCCGGCCTCCACCACGTCCGGGTGCGAGACGAGGGCCGATTCGATTTCGATGGTGGAGAGCAGATGTCCGGAGACGTTGAGGGTGTCATCCACCCGGCCGAGGATCCAGATGTCGCCGTCGTCGTCGTACTTGGCGCCGTCCCCGGCGAGGAACCAGCCCCGGGCCGCGTACTGGCGCCAGTACGAATCGAAGTAGCGCTGCGGGTTACCCCAGACGGTCCGGGCCATGGCGGGGCCGGGGGCGTCCACCACGATGAAGCCCTGGACGCCGGGCGGGACCGTGTTGCCGGCCTCGTCCACGATCCGGGTGCCGACGCCGGGCAGCGGCCGGGCGGCGCACCCCGGCTTGAACTCGGTGTCGGTCGGGGCGGGGGAGAGGATGGTGGCGCCGGTTTCGGACTGCCACCAGGTGTCCACGACGGGGGCGGTGCCGGCCCCGACGTTCGCCCGGAACCAGCGCCACGCCTCCGGGTTGACGGCCTCGCCGACGGTGCCGAGCAGCCGGATCGAGGAGAGGTCGTAACTGGCCGGGACGCCGTCCGGGAACCAGCCCATCAGCGAGCGGACCAGGGTGGGCGCGGTGTAATACTGCGTGACCCGGTATCGTTCGATGATTTCGAAGTGCCGGCCCGGGTGCGGGGTGTTGGGCGTGCCCTCGAAGATGACCTGGGTGGCGCCGTTGGAAAGCGGACCGTAGAGCTCGTAGGTGTGCGCGGTAACCCAGGCGAGATCTGCCGTACACCAGTGGACGTCCTGGTCCCTAAGGGCAGGGTCCGGGTTGCTGAACAGGTGCTCGAAGCTCCAGGATGCCTGCGTGAGGTAGCCGCCGGAGGTGTGGACCAGACCCTTGGGCTTGCCCGTGGTGCCGGAGGTGTACATGATGAACAGCGGCGTCTCGGCGTCGAAGGCCTCCGGTTCGTGGACGTCGGAGGCGTGCCCGACGGCGTCATGCCACCACACATCGCGGCCGGCGGTCATCGGGACGGCATCCAGTTCGTCGGCCGGGGTGGTCCGGTTGACCACCAGCACGTGCTCGACGGAGTTGTCCCCGGCAACGGCGGCGTCCGCGTTGTCCTTGACCGGGACGGCCACGCCGCGGCGGAACTGCCCGTCCGTGGTCACCAGCAGTTTGGCCGAGGTGTCCTCGACCCGGAATTTGAGCGCCTCTGCGGAGAAGCCGCCGAACACCAGCGAGTGAATGGCGCCGATCCGCGCCACCGCGAGCGTGATGATGACAGTTTCCGGGATCACCGGCAGGTAGATGACCACCCGGTCGCCCTGGGTGATACCGAGGTCCAGCAGGGCGTTGGCTGCCTTGGAGACCTCGCGCTGCAGTTCGGCGTAGCTGATGGTGCGGCGGTCGCCCGGCTCGCCTTCGAAGTGCAGGGCCACCTTGTTCCCGCGTCCCGCCGCGACGTGGCGGTCCACGCAGTTATAGGCGACGTTCAGCTTGCCGCCCTCGAACCAGCGGATGTCCGGGCCGGTGCCGGCGTCGACGTCGGCCGGGATACGGCGGTGGGCCGTGTGCCAGGGGGTGCCGGCGGCGGAAGAGCGGCCGGGGGCATCCGCCCAGTCCAGGCGCAGCGCTGCCTGTTCCCAGAAGGCGATGCGGGCCGCCTCGGACAGCGGGGCCGCCGTCGTAGCGACCGCGCCGGCTCCTGTCACGGTCACGCCCATCGTTTTACCGCCCATTTCTCCGCCAGCCCGAGCAGGGCGTCTGTGATCTTGCCGATCACCGCGAGCAGCACGATGGCCAGCAGCAGCCGATCCGTGCGGCCGTTGTTCTGTGAATCCGTGAGCAGGAAGCCCAGCCCCATCGACGATGCGATGAGTTCTGCCGCCACCAGGAACAGCCAGGCCTGGGCCAGTGCGAGCCGGAGCCCGGAGAACACGGCCGGCACGACCGCCGGAAGCTGGACAGTTGTCAGCAGCCTCACCCCCTTGAGGCCGAACGCTCGGGCGGCTTCCACCAGGTTCCGGTCCACGTGGCGCAGCGCCAGCGAAACGGTGGTGAAGACGGGGAAGAACGCCCCGATCAGGATCAGGGTGACCTTGGAGTCCTCGCCGATCTTCATCCAGAGGATCAGCAGCGGCACCCAGGCCAGTGAAGGAACGGCCCGGAGGGCGCCGATCGTGGGTGCGAGCAGGGCATCGGCGAACCGGGACAGGCCCACCAGTGATCCGAACACGAGCCCCAGCGCGGCGCCCGCAGCGAAGCCGATCAGCACGCGCTGGGTGGAGATCGCGATGTGCTGCCCGAGCTGCCCGCGTTGGAGCAGGTCCAGGCCGGCCTCCAGCACCATGGCCGGCGGAGGAAGCTGGACCACGCTGAACACCCCGGCGGCCGTGGACAGCTGCCAGGCGGCCAGCACAGCCGCGGGAATGATCAATCCAAGGAGCAGACGCGCCCAGCCGTTGGCCAGGATCCCGGCGGGGGACCATCCGTTCGCCGGGGAGCCGCCTCCACCCTTCACGGGGGAGTTCGGCCGGGCGGCGTCTGCCGGAGTTGCGGGGGCGGCTGCAGCGCGCCCGTCCGCAACACTGTTGCCGGTGAGGTAGTGATTTCCGAGGTGGGACATCAGGAATCCTTGATGGCGGACGCGTCCGCCTTCCTCACCAGCGAGTCATCGAGAAGGGTGGCGACGGCGTCGTCGATCTGCTTCTGGCTCGCGACGTCGCCGGTCTCCACGAAGGTCGGCCCGATCTTGGCCAGGACCTTGCGCTGCGCGTCGCCCGGCGCCGGGTTCACGTTGAGGTTGCTGCGCTCCAGCACCACGGTCTTCGCGACGGCGAGGTCCAGTCCGGCGGCGTCGGCGAGGATCTGCGCGGTCTCGTCCGGGTTGGCCGCGGCCCAGGCGCGGGCCTTCTCGTAGGCGTTGACGACGGCCTGCGCCTGCTTCGGCTTGTCCTTGAGGAAGGATTCCGTGGCGTTCAGGAAGCCGTAGGTGTTGAACGAGAGGTTCCGGTAGAAGAGCTTGGCGCCCTTCTGCTCCGCGCCGGCCATGATCGGGTCCAGGCCAGACCATGCGTCCACGGAGCCGTTTTCCAGCGCGGTGCGGCCGTCGGCGTGCTGCAGGTTCTGCACGGTCACGTCCTTGGCTGACAGCCCGGCCTCGGACAGCGACTGGAGCAGGAAGAAGTAGGGATCGGTGCCCTTCGTGGCGGCCACGGACTTGCCTTTGAGATCCGCCACCGTGTTGATGCCGGAACCGGGCTTGGCCACGAGGGCAGCCCACTCGGGCTGGGAGTAGATGTCGATGGCCTTGATCGGCGATCCGTTGGCCTTGGCCAGGAGGGCGGCCGAACCGGCGGTTGAACCGACGTCGATCGCGCCGGACCGCAGGGCTTCGTTGGCCTTGTTGGAGCCGGCCGACTGGACCCACTTTACGGTCACGCCCTGGTCCTTGAGGGAGGTCTCGAGCCAGCCCTTTTTCTTGATCACGAGGCTCAGCGGGTTGTACGTGGCGAAGTCGATGTTCAGGGTGCCGCCGGCGGCGCCGCTGGCTGCCGGCTGGCCGCCGGAGCCTTCGCCGGCGGCGCAGCCGGTGAGGGCGACTGCAGCGGAGACGGCCGCGGCGGTGAGGAACGAACGGCGGGTGGCGCGGCGGCTGATTCTGCGGGCGAAGGTCATGAAAGTTCCTTTGAGAACGGTGCGGAGGGGTCAAAAAATGTGAGGGCGGGCGCTTCCAGCAGCGCTTCCGGCCGGGCAGGAGAGGAGGGAGTGCGGCGGCTAGTGGCCGTCGACGCCGAGGCTCGCCAGGAGTGAGGCCCGCATTCGGGCCAGTTCGGCCGAAGCCCGGTCACGGGGGCGTTCGCCGGGTACGACGACGGTGCGGACAATCGTGGCGCCGGGCGCCGCAGCGGCCTCCGGGGTGCCTTCCAGGACGGCGCCGGGCATGCCGGGCGTCGGCTGGCCCGTTTCCTTACCGAGGACGATGATGCGGTCGGCCAGTTGAAGGGCCTCGTCGACGTCGTGAGTCACGAGCAGCACAGTGGTCGGCTCCGCGCGGTGGACGTCCAGCAGCAGGTCCTGCATTTTGATCCGGGTCAGGGCGTCGAGTGCGCCGAAGGGTTCGTCGAGCAGCAGGACGCCGGGGTTGCGGGCCAGGGCGCGGGCCAGCGAGGCGCGCTGGGCCATGCCGCCGGAGACCTCGCGCGGACGGTGCTTGGCGAAGTCCTGCAGTCCCACGAGTTCGAGGAGCCGGGACACCTTGGCCCTGCCCTCCCTGGCGCTGACGCCCGTGGGGAGGCCGATCGCGATGTTCGCCTGCAAGGTGTGCCACGGCAGCAGGCGGGGCTCCTGGAAAGCGAAAGCACACCGGGAATCCACGCCCTGGACCGGTACGCCGTCGATTTCGACGCTGCCGGAGCTCGGGGCATCGAGGCCCGCGGCGGCGCGCAGCAGGGTGGACTTCCCGCAGCCGGACGCGCCGAGAATGGCCAGAACTTCGCCGGCCCGCACGTCAAAGCTCACGTCGCGCAGCACCGTATGCGCCTCGGAGCCGGGGCCGAAGGAACGGCTCAGTCCGCGGAAGTACACCGGCAGGGCAGTCGTCCGGGTGGTTGTGCCGGCGGGCGTGTTTGCCGGTGCCTCAGTCGAGGAGGGGGACAGGACAGCAGTCATAGGGATACTCCATCGGTCCTGGCAGTAGCACCCTTCGGAACGAGCCTCCGGTCCGGGTGGTCAGTCCGGCCGTTCCCGTGGCTCGCTGCCTTGCTATCGCCAGACTCCGGGGAGGACTTCCAACGACCAGGGTTGCTGCGGCTTCATCGATCCAGGTCTCTCGGCCGCTCGGGATGGTCACTACCCACTAAAACGGAATCGCCGGTTTTGCTCAAGTTGGCCGCGTAATATTCGGACACCTACCGCTGTGGAGTGGACCGCGCGTCGATTATTCGGATTGCCTTCTTTCGTCGACGGGCCGCCCTGTCCTCGCAGCGGGCGGACGTAGGCTGAGCAGATGAACCACGTGAACGATCCCGCAGTCATCGAACGGCTCCTGCGCACCAAGGGCAGGTGGGCGATCGTGGGCCTCAGCACCAATGAGTGGCGCGCCGCCTATGACACGTCCCTGTTCATTCGGGACCGCCTCGGCATGGAGATTATCCCGGTCAATCTTCCGGGCGACCCTGTCCACGGCGTGACGGGCTACGCCCGGCTGGCTGACATCCCGTCCGGGCCGCCGATCGACGTCGTCGATTGCTTCGTGAATTCCAGGAAGGTGGGGGACGTGGTGGACCAGTCGATTGCGGCCGGCGCGAAGGCCGTCTGGCTACAGCTGGGCGTTATCGACGAGGCCGCTGCGGAGCGTGCCAAGGCGGCCGGCCTGGGCGTCGTGATGAACGCGTGTCCGGCCCGGGAGGCGCCACGCCTGGGCCTCTGACGGCGGGCGTCGCCGGTCAGTCACTTCTCTCTGCTAACCTGCGCCTGACCTATTTCGCTATGCTGGGACCAGACATGTGTGAGCACCACGCGCCACCGCCGCCGGCGACCCCGGGGCGCAGGACCGCCCTGACGCTCTTGGGTGCCTCACTGGCGGCGGCGTTGGGAGCCTGCGCGGAGCCGGCCGACCAGGCTTCGCCGGCGTCCGGGCCGGCGGCCGCCACGCTTTCGAATCCGGCGGTGCCACAGGTGGCCGCGGTGCCGGTGCGGCCGGGCAGCCAGCGCAAGCCGGTGCTCCCCGACGAGGGCCTGGCCCGCCGCGGGCGCGCGCGGTACACGCCGGACTTCCGGTTGCCCCCGATCCAAAACGGACTCGCGCCTGTCCTCACCAAGATCGACACGAAGCATCCGGTGGTCTTCCTGACCATCGACGACGGCGTCACAAAGACACCCGAAATGGCCCGGCTGATGGCGGAGTACGACTATCCGGCGTCGATCTTCCTGACCCGGAACTTTGTCCGGGACAATCCGGACTTCTTTAAGCAGTTCGCCGCCCAGGGCAGCCTGGTGGAGAACCACACCGTCAGCCATAACATCAACATGGTCAGCCAACTGGGGTATCAGCAGCAGCTTGCGGAAATCACCGGGATGCAGGACTACGCCCAGCAGCAGTTCGGACGCCGCCCCACGCTGTTCCGGCCGCCCGGGGGCGCCTACTCCGTCGCCATGCGGCAGGCGGTCGCGGCCGCGGGGATGAAGGCGATCATCACCTGGGAGGCCAAGTCCAACGCCGGCCACATGGACTACCAGTACGGTAAGGGCTTGCGTCCGGGAGATATCGTGCTGATGCACTTCCGGCCCGAATTCGCCGCCGATCTGGCCGCCTTCCGGGCCGCCCAGCACGCGGCCGGCCTTGAAGTGGTGCTGCTCGAGGACTTCCTTGGCGTTGCCTGAGCCGCACCCTGACTGACAGGACTGGCGGTCAGCGTTGCATCAGGCCGGGGTAGTGCCGTTCGGTCACGTCCGGGTGGGCGCGCATCCTGCCCTTGAGCATGTTCAGGCCAAAGGAGGCCAGCATCGGGTTAGCGGGATCATCCGAGAGCCCGCGGGCCTGGGCTTTCAGCTCCGGCGGCAGCGGCACGGCGTCGATCACGGAGTCCAGCCGCGGGGACCAGAAGAACGGGACGGAGTAGCGGTCCACGCCCGGCGGTGGCGCCTTGACCCGGTGGATGGTGGCGACGAGGTAGCCCTCGGTGGCAACCTCCAGCATCTCGCCGACGTTCACCACGAGTGCTCCCGGAATCGGCTCAACGGTTGCCCACTCCGTGGTCCCGGGTGGGAGTACTTCCAGGCCGCCGACGTCGTCCTGGAGGAGGAGGGTGACAAAACCGTAGTCGGCGTGCGATCCGACGCCCTGGTCGCCCGCAGCTTCCACCACGCCGCCGACGTAGTGCACCAGCTTGCCCATCCAGGCAGGTTCGTCGCTGAAGGGTGCGTCGAAGTGTTCCTCCGGCAGGCCGAGGGAGACCGCGATGCCGCGGAGCAGCTCCATCCCGACGCCGGACATCAGCTCGGCCCAGGCCATGGCCGCCGGCTTGAGCTCGGGCATTGCATGGTCAGGCCAGAGGTTGGGGCCCTGAAGCAGCCAGTAGGGCTGCTCAGCAGGGTAATTGTGGATGGGCTCGCGTTCGGGAGAGTAATCGATCTGCTCCCGCGCGTCCGCCTTGCCCTGGGTGACTTCGGTGCCCATCCGGGTGTAACCGCGGAAGTGCGGTGAGAGCCTGTTGTCCAGCTTCATCCGCTCCTCGAGAGGCAGTTCGAAGAAGCGCCGGAGGAGGCCCAGAAGTTCCTCGGCCTGGCCGGGGGCGGCGCCGTAGCCGGTGATCTGGAAAAAGCCAACGTTATGCGCGGCGTCCCGCAGCTGGCCGATGAATTCCGGGCTGAAGGAACCGTAGGGCCGGCGTGCGGTGCTCAGGTCCAGAACTGGGATGGTGGCCCGTTCAGGTGACATGTTCGGAGACTAGCACTGCCGGGCAGCCGGCGGGAGGCATCATCGAACATCTCCCAGCGTTCGATGTCCACGACACACGAGCCGGCCGCCGCCGATCCGGAACTGGATCGCACCCCGGTGGCGTTCAAGGCCCGAATGGTTGGCGGCTAGGAGGTCAACGGCACCACCCTGGAAGGGCTGCACAGCATCGGAGATGTGCGCCTTGCCGGGTAGGCGACAGCCGATAGGCTCATGGCATGGACGTAGCCGCACTCCGTGGGATTTGCCTGGGCTTCCCCGGCGCCTTCGAGGATTTTCCGTTCGGCCCGGAAACCGCGGTTTTCAAGGTCCGTGCGGCGGTGCCCGGCGGGGCCCGGCACGAAGCCAAGATGTTCGCCCTGTCCGCCATGGATCCGGACGCCTTCGCGGTGAGCCTCAAATGCGAACCCGCCCTTGCCGAACAGTTGCGGGCAGCGCACCCGGCTATCACCGGCGCCTGGCACCTGAACAAGAAGCACTGGAACGGGGTCCGGCTGGACGGGACCCTGCCCGATTCGATGGTCCGCGACATGGTGGAGGACTCCTACGACCTCGTCGTCGCCACGCTCAGCCGGCGGCAGCAGGAGCAGTTGGGCTGGGCCCGGCTCGTACCCGGGGAGACACGGCCATGAGCACTCCCCGGATCGCCGGCGGCGAATTGAACTACGCGGGAATCGGGGCCACCGAGAACGGAGTGCCGCCCGAAGGCAGCGACTGCCTCGTCACCCAGGCCTCCGTGGGCGACGGCGAAGCCGCCTACCGGCGTGCGGTGCAGGGGCTCCTGACCTGGCAGTTGCACAAGCGGGCCGGGCTGCGGGTCCGGGCGGAATCCGACGTCGTGGTTCCCGGCACGCGCGTGGTGAGCGGCTTCGGCGTCGGCCCCTTCCGGATCAACGCGCCCTGCGAAGTGGTCTGGGTCCGGCGGCCGGTGCCGGGCGGCGGGCCGCAGTCCGCCGGTTTCGGCTACGGCACGCTGCCGGGCCATCCGGTCCGCGGCGAAGAGGCATTCGAGATCTCCATCGATGCGCAGGGGATGGTGACGATCACGATCACCGCGTTCGGCGGCCCGTCCAACTGGTTCTACGCCGCAGGCGGCGCCGTGAGCCGGCGGGCACGGCGCCACGTCACTTCCCGATACATTAGGAGTGCCCAAGAACTGGCCGCAGGTGTGGGCTGAGCAGAAGCCAATGGATGCTTGATCAACAAACCCTTGACCGATTGTGGAACTTCGACGATCCCGGCCGCTCGGAAGCCCGGTTCCGTGCGGCGATCGCGGATGCGGACTATGACACGGCCGGATCGGGACCCCGCGGCAGCGGGACCTCGCCTGCGAGGCCATCAAGGCCTGCTGAGCGCCGCACACCAGGTTTTTTTACCCGATAGAAAGGAATTTCAGTGATCTTCATTGTCGTCAAATTTAAGGTCAAGCCCGACTGGTCCGAGCGCTGGCTCGGCCTGGTGGACGAGTTCACCCGGGCCACCCGGCGGGAGCCGGGCAATCTCTGGTTCGACTGGTCCCGCAGCGTGGAGGACCCCAACGAATTCGTCCTGGTCGAGGCCTTCAAGGACGACGCCGCCGGGGACCACGTCAACAGCAGCCACTTCAAGCAGGCCATGGCGGACATGCCGCAGGCGCTGGCCGAGACGCCTCGGATCATCAGCCGCCAGCTCGACGGCGAGGGCTGGGACCGGATGGGCGAACTCGCCATCTAGCCTGCGTCGATTGCTCCGGGCCGGCCCTTCTGAACCCCCAAAACGGCCGGTGCGGAACAATGGATAGCATGAGGGCATGTGGATCGGTTGGATTGAATTCGACATCCTCCTCGGCGATGTCCACAGCCTTAAGGAGAAACGATCCGTGGTGCGCCCGGTGCTGGCCGAACTCAAGCGCCGCTTCGACGTCTCCGTGACCGAAGCGGCGTTCCAGGAGCAGTACCGGCGCACCGTCATCGGGGCCGGGCTCGTCGCCGCCGACCGGGCGCAACTGGTGGACGTGCTCGCCGCCGTCGAACGCTTCGTGGCCGCGCGGCCGGAACTCGAACTGCTCAGTGCCCGCCAGCGCGAATTCCACAGCGACGACTGACCCTCACCCGCCGCCCCGCACCATCGATTGCTCCGTAGCCGCCCTTTTCAGGCCCCATAAGGGCACCTGCGGAGCAACGGATGGGTCGGTGTGGATAACTTCTGCGCCCGCCTGGCGGTTCTGGTCTGATGAAGCCATGAAAACCGCGCGCCCGCTGCCGGAAGACTTCCAGAAACGCCCCTTCACCGTTGCCGAAGCCGCTGCGGCCGGGGTGTCGGCCAAGCGGCTCCGCCATCGCTCCCTCACGGCGCTCGGCAAGGGGATCCGTTCCCCGGGCCCGACGCCGGGTCTTCCCCTGTGCGTGAAGGTGCGGCCCACCTCAACCGGCCGCATGTCATCGTCCACCGGATGAAGCTGTCCGAAGATGAGGTCACGGTTCTGGACGGAATACCCATCACCACCCCGGAGCGAACCTGGCTGGACCTGGCCGAAATGCTTACCATCGACGAACTCGTCGTGGCCGGCGACAGCTGCGTCCGGGTGCCCCGTACCGAGCTCGAGGGCAGGGACATGCCTTTATGCAGCCTCGCGGATCTACAGCGAATGATCGACCGGCACAAGGGAAAGCGAGGCATCCGCAAGGCGCGAGAGGCTTTAAAACTCATTCGGGTGGGCTCGGATTCGCCTCAGGAATCCTTGCTGCGGCTGGCCCTGGTCCGTGCGGGGCTTCCGGAGCCGGAGCTGAACGTGCCGATCGTTGATGACGCCGGGGCCAGGCACCACGAACCGGACCTGTCCTATCGGAAATACCGGGTCGGGATCGAGTACGAGGGAGAACAGCACGGGGACGAAGCCCAGGTGGTCCGGGACATTTCCCGTTCCGAGCGGTACGCGGCCCTCGGCTGGACCGAGGTGCGGATCTCTAAGCGCCACATGCACGATGATGCCAAAGCCGCCGTGGCCAAGGTCCGGACCGCACTCATCCAGGCCGGCTGGCGCCCCGCCCCTTAAGCAACGACTGCTCCGTAACCGCCGTTCTGAGGGTTCAAAAGGGCGGCTACGGAGCAATCGATGAGGTGGGCCGGTCGGGGTCAGCCGAAGTACTTCGGCAGGGTAGCCTCGTGGGCCTCGCGGAGCGCGCCCAGGCTCATCGTGTCCACGCCGTTGATTTCCAGCTTTCCGCTCTCCGCATCCACGACGCCGATCCGGACGTGGGCGAAGCCGCGGGCGGTGCACATGTCCTTGAACCGGATCTCCTCCGAGCGCGGCACGGCCACGATGGCGCGGGCCTGGGACTCGGAGAACAGCGCGGTGAACAGGTCTACGCCGTCGCGGTCCAGGACGTCCTGCAGTGCGATCCGGGCGCCGACGCCGTAGCGTAGCGCGGACTCCACGAGGGCTGCCGCGAGGCCGCCTTCGGAGAGGTCGTGCGCGGAATCCACCATGCCGTCGCGCGAGGCGTTGATCAGGATTTCACCCAACTCACGCTCGGCGGCGAGGTCCACCTTCGGCGGAAGTCCGCCCAGGTGCCCGCGCAGCTTGGACCACTCCGACCCGTCGAGTTCCGCCGCGGTCCTGCCGAGCAGGTAGATGGCCTGGCCGTCCTCGCGCCAGCCCGAAGGGGTGCGGCGGGCGACGTCGTCCAGCTTGCCCAGCACGGCGACCACGGGGGAGGGGTGGATCGGCACGCTGCCGGTCTGGTTGTAGAGCGAGACGTTGCCGCCGGTGACCGGGATGCCCAGCACCATGCAGGCGTCCGACAGGCCGCGGATGGACTCGGCGAGCTGCCACATGACGTCCGGATCCTCGGGGGAACCGAAGTTCAGGCAGTCGCTGACGGCCATCGGCACGGCGCCGGAGGTGGCCACATTGCGATAGGCCTCGGCCAGGGCCAGTTGCGCGCCGTGGTACGGATCGAGGTAGGTGTAGCGGCCGTTGGCGTCCGTGGCCAGGGCCACGCCGAGTCCTGTTTCCTCATCCACCCGGACCACGCCGGCGTCGTCCGGGAACGCCATCGCGGTGTTGCCGCCGACGTAGCGGTCGTACTGGTTGGTGATCCAGGCCTTGCTGCACATATTCGGCGACGCCACGAGCTCGGTGACCGCGGCGGCCAGCTCCGTCGGGGCGGAGGGGCGGCCCGCGTCCTGGACCGACCCGGTGAAGGAATCGGCCTGCACCGAGTCCTGCCATTCGGGGCGCTTGTAAGGGCGGTCGTAGACCGGGCCGTCGTGGGCCACGGTGCGGGGGTCGACGTCGACAATCACGTCGCCGCCCCAGGTGATGATCAGGCGGCCGGTATCGGTGACTTCGCCCAGCCAGGAGTACTCCACGGCCCACTTCTCCATGACGGCCTCGAATGCGGCGACGTTCTCCGGGGTGACCACGGCCATCATGCGTTCCTGCGACTCGGACATCAGGATCTCGCCCGGCGTCAGCGTCGGGTCGCGCAGCAGGACCGAGGTCAACTCAACCTGCATGCCGCCGTCGCCGTTGGAAGCCAGCTCGGACGTGGCGCAGGAAATGCCCGCGGCGCCGAGGTCCTGGATGCCCTCGACCAGGGAGCCCTTGAACAGTTCAAGGCAGCACTCGATCAGGACCTTCTCGGCGAACGGGTCGCCTACCTGGACGGCGGGCCGCTTGGAGGGCTTGCTGTCATCGAAGGACTCCGAGGCCAGCACAGACGCGCCGCCGATCCCGTCGCCGCCGGTGCGGGCGCCGAAAAGAACCACCTTGTTGCCCTTGCCGGACGCGTTGGCGAGGCGGATGTCCTCGTGCCGCATGACGCCGACGGCGAGGGCGTTGACCAGGGGGTTGCCCTGGTAGACGGAGTCGAAGACCATTTCGCCGCCGATGTTCGGCAGGCCCAGCGAATTGCCGTAGCCGCCGATGCCGGCCACCGCGCCGTGCATGACGCGGGCGGTGTCCGGGTGGTCGATGGCGCCGAAACGCAGCGGATCCATCACTGCCACCGGCCGGGCGCCCATCGAGATGATGTCGCGGACAATGCCGCCGATGCCGGTCGCGGCGCCCTGGTAGGGCTCCACGTACGACGGCGAGTTGTGCGACTCGATCTTGAACGTCACGGCCCAGCCGTCGCCCAGGTTCGTGACGCCGGCGTTCTCGCCGATGCCCACGAGCATGTCCTTCTTCATCTCCTCGGTCACCTTTTCGCCGAACTGGCGCAGGTGGTTCTTGGAGGACTTGTAGGAGCAGTGCTCGCTCCACATCACGGAGTACATGGCGAGCTCGGCACCGGTGGGGCGGCGGCCCAGGACCTTGACGACCTCGTCGAACTCGTTCTGCTTCAGGCCCAGCTCGGCCCACGGGAGTTCGGTGTCCGGTGTCTTGGCCGCGTTCTCGACCGTGTCGATGTTGAACTTCTTGGCGGTCTCCGCGGGCGCCGCCACTGCGGGTGTCTCCGTCATTTGTTGTCTCCCACGATCTTGTTCAGGACAGAGGTGAAGAAGCCGAGGCCCTCGGTGCCGGAGCCCTCCTCCGGGCCGAAACCGGACTCGACGGCATGCTCGGGGTGCGGCATAAGGCCCACCACGTTGCCGGCGGCGTTGGAAATGCCGGCGATGTCGCGGCGGGAGCCGTTCGGGTTCCAGCCGACGTAGCGGAACACCACGCGGCCCTCAGCCTCCAGGGCGTCGAGCGTCTTCTCGTCGGCGATGTACTGGCCGTCCTGGTTCTTCAGCGGAACAGTGATTTCCTGGCCTGCGGCGTAGTCACCGGTCCAGGCCGTGGTGTTGTTCTCCACGCGGAGGACCTGGTCGCGGCACATGAACTTCAGGTGGTCGTTCTTGATCATGGACCCCGGCAACAGGTGCGACTCGGTCAGGATCTGGAAACCGTTGCAGATGCCGAGCACGGGCAGCCTGGCATCCGAATTGGCGGCGTCGATGACCTGCGCCATCAACGGCGCGAAGCGCGAGATGGCGCCGGCTCGGAGGTAGTCGCCATACGAGAAACCGCCGGGAATCACGACGGCGTCGACGTCCCCCAGGGTGGTGTCGGCGTGCCAGAGCGCCACCGGGGTGGCGCCGGCCAGGCGGACGGCCCGGACGGCGTCGCGGTCATCAAGGGTGCCGGGGAAGGTGACGACGCCGATCCGCGCACCCGCGAGCTTGCGAGCATCAGGAGCGTCTGCGGCCACGGTGGCGGCCCCGCCGATCAGGGGGAGTTCAGTCATCTCAGGCCTCGACGACCTCGACGTTGACGACGTCCTCGATGACCGGGTTGGAGAGCAGGGTTTCCGCGGCATTGCGGGCCTGGGCCAGGATCTCCTCCGTCACCTCGCCGTCGACGGTCAGTTCGAACCGCTTGCCCTGGCGGACAGAGCTGAACGCGGTAAAGCCCAGGCGGGGCAATGCACCCACGATGGCCTTCCCCTGCGGGTCGAGAATCTCGGGCTTGGGCATGACGTCGACAACGATCCGGGGCATCCGGCAACTCCTGTGCGTGAGCATTGGGTAAGGGCGCAGCGGAGCGATGCCGTCTCACGCCGTTCCGCTATGTGATGAGGACAACGGTGTTTTTGGACAATATGAACGGGCGCTCCGCGAGCTTGCACCCCTATTCTACCGGGCGCCGTGCACCTCGGCGCATTCGTGAAGCCGGGGTCCGGGGCAGTCGGTGACTATGGTCTCCGCGGAGTGCGCTCAGTAGGATGGGTGAATGGCTGAGAAATCGAAATCCGTGCTGATTCCCGTGGTTGCTGCCGCCGTCTTCGCCGGCCTCGGCCGGATGGTGCTGCAGAAGATCAAGGCGGACAGGGCGGCCAGGTCGAGCAACGTGGCCGCACCCCTTGACGACAAGACCCGCGCCTGGATCAGCGAGGTTGTCCGCACGCCCCGGCAGTAGCCGGCCGCCGGTCGAGAGCGTCTAAAACCCCGCAGTAGTTACTCCTTCTGCCGGGACGGCCCCGCCGTCCCGGCGTCGCCCTGTCCATGGACAGCTGTCCCTTGTCGAGCGGTGTGACAACTTTCGATTATTGGCTGTGTCCTATGTCATATTTAGCTATCAGTCTGTACTGTATGACTCGGCTGGTATCCGCCGGTGCGCGAGACTCGACTCCTGTTCCCGCACCCGTTCCTGCCGACTTACCCGGCACTGGCGCCGGGACCGTTCCTTCTGAAAGGTTCAAATCACTCGTGAAATCACCAGGAAAGAGCTTCCTTCGAAGCGGGGGACTACGGAGGGCCGCGGCACTGACCCTGGGCTTGCCGGTTCTCCTCTCTACAGCGGCCATAGCGCCCGCCACCGCGTCGCCGGCGCAGGGAGCCACGGTAGCCGGAATCGCACAGAGAAATCTGGATCCCGCCAGCTACCCGGACGGTCGCTACATCGTCCTCCTCGCTGAACAGCCGGCGGCTACCTACGACGGCTCCACGGCCGGGATGCCGGCCACTAAGCCCTCGAAGGGCAAGAAACTCGACGCCAACAGGGGCGAGGTCAAGAATTATCGGGCCCACCTGGAGCAAAAGCAGGCAGAGGTCGCCGGAAAGCAGAACGTCCCGATCCGGCGCCAGTTCTCGGCGGCGGTCAACGGCTTCAGCGCCACGCTCACCACGGACCAGGCCATCAAGCTCGCGAAGGACCCCAGCGTCCTGACGGTCGCCCCCGACACGGAAAACGCTCCGGACTACTCCAGCACCGACTTCCTGAAGCTCAGCGGCGCCAACGGCGCCTGGAACACCAAGTTCGGCGGCCAGGATGCGGCCGGCAAGGGCGTCGTCGTCGGCGTCATCGACACCGGCTACACCCCGGACAGCGCGTTCTTCGCCGGCGACGAAGTCAAGCCGCTGGTGGGCCGTCCCGTCGTCGGCGTCCCCTACCGCACCGCGGACGGGAAGATCGCCATGCTCAAGGCCGACGGCGACACCTTCACCGGCGAGTGCCAGAAGGGCGAGGGTTTCGACGGCTCTGCCTGCAACTCCAAGGTCCTCTCCGCACACTACTTCGCCGATGACTTCCTGAAGTTCGTCCCGCCGGACGAGCGAGCCGACCAGATCTCCCCCGTCGACGTCGCCAGCCACGGCACCCACACGGCGAGCACAGCGGCCGGCAACGCCAACGTCGAGACGATCGTTGACGGCCGGAGCTTCGGCCTGACCAGCGGCATCGCGCCGGCAGCGAAGCTCTCCGTGTACAAAGTGTGTTGGGAAGACACCGACCCCAACACCGGCGGCTGCTACAGCTCTTCCTCGGTTGCCGCTGTCGACCAGGCCATCACGGACGGCGTGGACGTCCTGAACTACTCGATCTCCGGATCCGCGACGTCCGTGATCGACCCGGTCTCGGTGGCGTTCCTGAACGCGGCTTCTACCGGCATCTTCGTCGCCGCCTCCGCCGGCAACTCCGGCCCCACCGCCAGCACGGTGAACCACGGCGCGCCCTGGGTCACCACCGTCGCGGCCACCAGCTTCTCGCAGGAGCTGCAGGGCACCATCGAGTTCGCCGACGGCAGCAAGTTCCGCGGCGCGAGCATCATGAACCGCGAGGTTAAGAACGCCGGGGCCGTGCTGGCAGCGAACGCGGCCGCCGCGAACCCGCCGTCGACCCCCGCATTGTGCGGGCCCGGCACCCTTGACCCGGCGAAGATCGCCGGCAAGGTCGTGGTGTGCGACCGCGGCGTTGTAGACCGCGTCGCCAAGAGCACCGAAGTGGCCCGCGGCGGCGGCGTCGGCATGATCCTGGTGAACCTGAGCAACTCCTCGCTGGACACGGACCAGCATGCGGTACCGACGGTGCACGTGAACCCGCCCGCCACCGAGGCCATCAAGGCCAAGCTCACCAAGGACCCGGGAATGACGGTCTCCCTGGTCAACAAGGACACCACCGGACTGCCGCTGGAGGCACAGCCGCAGATGGCAGGCTTCTCCTCCCGCGGGCCGCTGCTGGCCACCGACTCGGACCTGCTGAAGCCCGACGTCGCTGCTCCCGGCGTAGCTGTGCTCGCCGGAGTGTCGCCGCTTGGCTCGGACGGGGCCAAGTTCGGTTTCATGTCGGGCACGTCCATGGCCGCTCCGCATGTTGCCGGCTTCGGGGCGCTGCTCCTGGGCAAGAACCCGGACTGGTCCCCGGCTGCGGTGAAATCCGCCATGATGACGACCGCGTCCGAGGTCAAACTCGCTGACGGCTCTAAAGACACCGACGTCCACGCGACCGGCGCGGGTGAGGTCGATCCGGCCCGCATGGTGGATCCGGGCCTGGTCTACGACGCTGGCAGCGAGGATTACCTGAAGTTCATCCAAGGCACCGGTGTCGATCTCGGCCTGCCGTCCAGCACCAAGCCGCGGGACATGAATGTTCCCTCGTTCGCACTGGGCAACCTCACCGGCAAGATCGAGGTCACCCGAACGGTGACCGCCCTGACCCCTGGTGTTTACAAGGTCAAGGCCAACGTCCCGGGCATCAAGGTCAGCGTGTCCCCGGCCGCCCTGAACTTCAAGGATGCGGGCGAACAGCGTACCTTCAAAGTCACCTTCGAAAACCAGGGCGCGGCGTTGGGCAAGTTCGCCATGGGCTCGCTGAGCTGGGAAGGTGCCGGCAAGACCGTTACCTCGCCGATCTCGGTCCGCCCGCAGTCGGTCGTTGCCGCCAGCGATGTCGCCTTCAGCACGGACAAGGCCGCCGGCTCCGGCGACATCAAGGTGGTTTCGGGCACGGATGCACCGATCCAGATGACTCTTGACGGGCTCTCCAAGGCAGATTCGACCACCGTGGAGCTCGTCCCCGGCGTCTTCACCGGCACGAGTGATGCGTCCAACTATGTCAAGACCGTCCAGGTTCCGGTAGGAAGCCCGCTGGCAAAGTTCTCGGTCCTCTCCACGGACCCGAAGGCCGACTTCGATATGTACGTTATGACACCCAACGGTCCCCTCACGGTGGCCACGTCGTCGGCCAGCGAATCGGTTTCCATCCCGAACCCGGCCGCCGGCACGTACACGATCTACGCCAACCTCTACGCCAGCCCGAACGGACAGGCTACGAAGGCGTCGGTGGACGCCGCGGTGCTCGTCGCCAATGTTGGCAACGCGTCCCTCTCACCGAACCCGCTGAAGCTGGCTAACGGCAAGGCCGGCCAGGTCACCCTTAACTGGAAGGGCCTCCAGGTGGGCTCGTACATCGGCCGGGTGACCTTTGCCGGCGCGAGCTCGCCGACCTTCGTCAGCGTGATCGTGACCCCGGCCGGCACGGTCGTCGTGCCGCCGACGTCCGAGGATCAAGACAGCAACGACGGTCCCGGCGACAGCGGCGACTCGGGACACCACGGCAACCAGGACAAGGACAAGGACAAGAAGGAAAAGGGCAAGAAGGTGAAGAAGGAGAAGGGCAAGATCCAGAACGGGGACCTGGCTCAGGCTCCGAACAACGCCATCTAGGCACAACCCTTCCTTACAACGGCAATGACCGGCGGCTTGTACCCGCCGGTCATTGCCGTTTATGCACCGCGCCTCAGACGGCGCCCGTGGATCCGGCGGTGCCGCCCAGCAGAGGCGCCATGGCCCGCCAGCGTGCT
Organism: Arthrobacter sp. UYEF3; assembly: GCF_040546245.1. NCBI lineage: Bacteria > Bacillati > Actinomycetota > Actinomycetes > Micrococcales > Micrococcaceae > Arthrobacter > Arthrobacter sp. UYEF3. The sequence continues at coordinate 35,892 of NZ_JBEPNK010000009.1, read as the reverse complement.
ATTTCGCAGCCGTCGGTGCGGTTGAATTCGCTGTGGACTTCGCGGCCCAGATAGCGCCCGGTGACCACGGCAACCTGTGGTCCGCCGTACTGCTGGGTGCACAGCTTCGGCGGTCCGGGCTGCGGGAAGAAGACCTCCTCGCCGTGTAGCCGGAGGGCCTGCAGCGCCGCGGCAGGGTCCGGCAGGGTGGAACCGGCGGACGTGCCGCCGTCGGCGACCAGACGGAAGCTGTACTCCGGGGCGCCGGGCGCCTCGGTCAGCCGGATGGAGAGGTCGACGTCGTGCAAGCTGTTCGTTCCGGTCGGGTCAGTCATGGCGTCCTTCCTGGGGGGTGTCGGCGCCGGCGGCCGCCAGCAGCGGGCTGAGTTCGCGGAGCAGCCGCTGGCGCAGGTCCTGTGCGGCGGCCGCGAAGGCCCGCTGCTGCTCCACGTATTCAGCCTTCCCGTCCGGCGTCTCGATCCGGATGGGCGGGTAGCCCCACTCGCTCAGCTCGTAGGGGGAGGCGCGCATATCCATGGCACGGATCCGCCAAGACAGCTCGAAGCAGTCCATGACCAGCTCGCCGGGCAGCACGGGTGAGAGCTTGTAGGCCCACTTATAGAGGTCCATGTTCGCGTGCAGGCAGCCTGGCTGTTCCATGGTCCGCTGGTTCTCGCGGCTTGGCCGCAGGCTGTTCAGTGGCGCCGCATCCGGGGTGTAGAAGCGGAACGCGTCGAAATGCGAGCACCGGATCCGGTTCTCCTCCACCACCCGGTCGGTTCGCTCCGAACCGAGCCGTAGCTTCAGGTACTCATGCCGCAGTTCGAATTTGTCCTGCCGGTAGACCATCGCCCATTCGTGCAGCCCGAAGCAGCCAAACTGTGCGGGCCGGCTCCGGGTCCCCGCGAGGATGACGCCGGCGAACTGCACGGCGTCGCGGCGCTCGCTGAGGAATCGTTCGACGTCGACGGTCACGGCGTCCGTGCCTGGTGCCAGTCCCGCGGCGGCGAGTTCGGCGGCGTCGGGTACACGGTAGTACTTCCAGCCGGCGCGCGCCGTAGCTGCCGGTCCGGAGAGCACGACGCCGGCGCCAGGGTGCCAGCGCAGCAGCTGGCCGGGCTTTTGCGTGTAGTAGGTGAAGAGGAAATCCTCCACCGGGTGCTTACGGCCGGTTGACCGGCGCGCGAGGTAGGGATCAGCGTAGGCCCGGACGCGCTGCTGGTGGGCGGCTTCGCGCTGGAGCCAGTCGCTCTGCGTGAGGTGCTGCAGTTTAGACAGCCCCGCCCGTTGATCCCAGGACATCCTTGGCGGCCTTCCACTGGGCGATTTCACAGCCGTCCCGCAAACTGAAATTGGCTTCGACGGCGCTGCCGTCCACGGAACCGGTCACGGTTGCCTCCGCCGGGCCGCCGTACTGCTGGGTGCACACCTTGTCCGTGGGCCGCGGGGCGGGGCTCAGGAGCGCGGCGTTGTCCTTCAGGGCGGTGCAGGCCGCAGCGGCGGTGGGGTGCTGGCTTTCCGCCGCCGGAATCCCCTTCTGGCAGACCAGCGTGTAGTTGGCGGCCTGCCCGCTGGCGGAGGGCTTGACCATGATGGCCAGCTCGGCGTTGCCCTGGCCGGGGCCGGCAGTGGGGGCCGCGGCCGACGGTGACGGTGCCGGGGCGGTGGATTCGGCGTCCGCCGACGGCGTACCCGAGGCCGGGGCGCTGGCCGAGACTGAGCCTTGGCTTGACCCGGTCGTGGCGCCTTGGCCGGACCCGCCGGGTGAGCAGGCGGTCAGGCCGGCCGCCGCCAGCAGGACAAGCATGGCGGGAATCAGGGTCTTGCGCATTGGCGGTTCTCCTCGGTTCACCTAATTCTAGCGCCGCGGGGCGGGCCTGGCGCGGGGCAGGACCCTCGGCCGGGCCTAGCTGGCCGGGCTGGCCGCTCCGTTGTCTGCTGATCGGGTGGCTGCGATGAGTCGCATCATGGAGGTATGCAGTTCTGCGACCTCCTCGCGGTCCAGGCCCAGCCGGGCCAACATAGTGCCGGGCACCGCTGTAGCCTTCTGCCGCAGCGCCGCGCCGCTGGCGGTCAGGCGCACGGCGAGGCTGCGCTCGTCGCCTTCGGCCCGCTGCCTGGTGATGTGGCCCGCCACTTCGAGCCGCCGCAGCAGTGGCGAAATTGTGGCGGGCTCCTGGGCGAGGGCATCGCTGATATCGCGGACGGAGCGGGGACTCGATTCCCACAGGCACAGCATCACCAGATATTGCGGGTGGGTGAGGCCGAGCGCGTCCAGGACCGGCTTGTAGGCCCCCACCACGCTGCGGGATGCGACGGTCAGGGCGAAACAGAGTTGACGCTCCAGCAGGAGATCCTCGTCCACGGAGGCGGTTCCGGCGGGGTCGGGCATCGGGCCCTCCTCAAAATAGTTAGTGCACTAATGATTAGCGTACACTGGCAGCATGTCAGCTTCGAAGGAGTAGGTAGCGATGGAGAAGGAAAACGCCGCCCAGCGGTTCATGCGTGCGACCGGGAAACTACGGGCAATCATCGGCCCTGCCAACCGCAGCTCGCTCGGCCATGAGATGACGGAGCAGAACCGCCAGTTGCTGGCCCAGCGGGAGGCGGAGGCCCAGCAGTGGGCGACCCTGCACCGGCCGGACGGCAGTACCTACGTGGTTCCGCGCAACCCCGAGGACAAGTCCTTGCGCTAGGCCGACCACTCCGGCTCCGGCTCCGGCCTGCCGCACGACACTGCCGTCGCCCGTGCCTTTTGCCGCCGTCGGGCGTAAAATGAGGGCACTGGCGCCACCTGCGCCGCAGCTTTTCCGCTTTGCCTGTCAACGGGAAGGGGGTGGAAATGTGGCATACGCACTGAGGATGGCTGCACTGAGGCAGCACCTGCGCCCCTCGTCTTGGGTATGGTTCCTGTTTGGCCCTGCCTCGCGGGGGGACTACGACTCGCCGGTCCTGCACTCGCACGATGATTATGAGCAAGCCTCGGAGACCGATCTCGCTGGATTCGAAGTTGAGTCCGACTCCCAGGGACACCATTACGCCGTCCGTCGGGAAGACCTCCCCAAGGAACAGGTCTGACCCGCCCGGAAGCGGAACCTAAAAAGGGAGCGGCGACTGCCGCTCCCTTTTCGTGGCACTTGCGGGGCGGGTGGGGTCCGCGGGCCCGATCGTTAGCGGCCGGTGCCGCCGTAGACCGTTGCCTCGTCGTCGCCGTCCAGGTCGAACGCCTTGTGAATGGCGCGCACGGCGTCGTCGAGCAGGTCGGCGTGCGTCACCACGGAGATGCGGATTTCCGAGGTGGAGATCATGTTGATGTTGATCCCGGCCTCGGAGAGCGCGGCGAAGAACCGTGCAGAGACGCCGGGGTGTGAGCGCATTCCGGCGCCGATCAGGGACAGCTTGCCGATCTTTTCGTTGTATTCGATGTTCTCGAAGCCGATTTCGGCATGGGCGGCTCGGAGGGCGTCGAGGGCGTCGGCTCCTTCGACGATCGGCAGGGTAAAGGAGATGTCCGTCCGGCCGGTGCCGTGGGTGGAGACGTTCTGGACGATCATGTCGATGTTGGAGTGCGCGTCGGCGATCACCTGGAAGATGGCCGCGGCCTTGCCGGGAATGTCCGGAACGCCGACCACAGTGACTTTGGCTTCGGAACGGTCGTGTGCAACGCCGGAGATGATTGGCTGCTCCAAGGCAACTCCCTCTTGAATCGTGATCTTGTCATCGGCGCTGGGCAGGACCCAGGTGCCTTCGTTCTGGCTGAATGAGGAGCGGACGTGCAGCGGCATCCCGAAACGGCGGGCGTATTCCACGCAGCGCAGGTGCAGGATCTTGGCGCCGGAGGCCGCGAGTTCCAGCATTTCCTCGCTGGAGATGCGGTCGATCTTCCGGGCGGAGGGGACCACTCGCGGGTCTGCGGTGTAGATCCCGTCGACGTCGGTGAAGATTTCGCAGACGTCGGCGTCGAGGGCCGCGGCCAGCGCCACCGCCGTGGTGTCCGACCCGCCCCGGCCCAGTGTGGTGATCTCGTGTGTAATGCGGCTCATGCCCTGGAAGCCCGCGACAATGGCGATATGTCCCTTGTCGAGGGCGGTGCGGATCCGGTGCGGGTCGACGTCGATGATCCGGGCCTTGCCGTGGATGCCGTCGGTAATCATCCCGGCCTGTGAGCCGGTGAAGGACTGCGCCGAGGCGCCGTACGTGTTGATGGCCATCGCGAGCAGCGCCATCGAGATGCGCTCCCCGGCGGAAAGGAGCATGTCCATTTCCCGGGCCGGGGCGGAGTCGGTCACCTGGGCGGCAAGGTCCAGGAGTTCGTCGGTGGTGTCGCCCATGGCGGAAACCACGACGACGACTTCGTCGCCCGCGTTGTGGGCGTCGACGACGCGTCGGGCGACGCGTTTGATGCCTTCCGCGTCCGACACGGAGGAACCGCCGAACTTCTTCACGACCAGGTGCTTGGTGGCGGCGGGAACCGCGGGCAGTTCCTGCGGCTTAGCGGCGGTGTGCACTTCGGTAGTGGGCGTACTCATGCGCGGACCTTCACTGGATCAGTCGGAGTTTGGAAGTCAGGAACGGCCTTGGCTTCTGGACGTTTAGCTTCAGGACGGCGTGACGTGTCAACCCAGTTTATCGCTGGCGGCTCTCCGGCGTTCAATTGTGACCCAATCTCAGCCGTTTGGCGGACTACCGCACGCTGGCCCGGTCCCGGGGCGCTTCCGGGGTTGCCTCGACAGAACATGCCCATCCTGCGCCCCGGCCGGCGGACATGCCCAGCTTGCACTGCGGCCAGCGGACATGCCCAACGGGGGCGTGGGACATGCCCGCTGCTGCGCTCGAAGGATGGGCATATGAGTACTGTGCCCATTGCCGGCCCTTCCCTCTGGACATGTCCGAACCCCACGCAATGGCTCAACTGGACAAAAACGGCCCGATTAAGCCTGCGGGAAGCGCTCCGTGGGTGGTGGGATCAGGTCAGCGCGTTGCGGCGGCCTTCGAAGGCCCGGCCAAGGGTGACTTCGTCGGCGTACTCAAGGTCGCCACCCACCGGCAGGCCGGAGGCGAGTCTCGTGACGGCGATGCCAATCGACTTGAGCATCCGCGCGAGGTAGGTGGCCGTGGCCTCGCCCTCGAGGTTAGGGTCGGTGGCGATGATGATTTCCTGGATGGCGCCGTCGTTGAGCCGGGTCAGCAGTTCACGGATCCGCAGCTGCTCCGGGCCGATCCCGGCAATGGGGTTAATGGCGCCGCCCAGTACGTGGTACCGGCCGCGGAAAGAGCGGGTGCGCTCCACGGCCAGTACGTCCTTGGATTCCTCCACGACGCAGATGACGGACGGGTCGCGGCGCGGGTCCCGGCAGATATTGCACAATTCCTGCTCGGTGACGTTGCCGCAGACGGTGCAGAACTTTACCCGCTCCTTGACAGTGGTAATAGCCTCGGCAAGGCGCTTCATGTCCTGCGGGTCGGCTTCCAGGATGTGGAAGGCAAGACGTTGGGCGGACTTGGGCCCGACGCCGGGAAGGCGTCCTAGCTCGTCGATCAGCTCCTGAACCGCACCTTCGTACACGTTTTCCTCGTTTGTTTGGGGGAGCGGCAACCGGTACGGCCGCCGGGAAGGCTAGAAGCGTGGTGCCAACGGGCTTCCGTCCAAGGAGCGCTCTTCGAGCAGCTTCCCGCCCAGGATACGCTCGACGGCGGCGCGGCCGAAGACGCCGGATTCCTCGATCGTTTCGTCGTCGGCGCTGGGTATGTCCTGTTCGTAGCTCGTCACGGCCACGGCGGAGCGCACGGGTGCCTTGGCGCGTCCGGCCTCCGCCTCGGGGCTGTTCGACAGTCGCTGGTAGAGGCTCTGGCGTCCTGGGCCTGAACTGGCGTCAACCGGGGCAGCGGTCACGGCCGGGGAGAACTCAAGCCCAGCGGCAGCAGGAACGAGCTGAGCCAAAGATGCGCGGGCGTCCACAGAATCGGCTTGTCCGGAAACAGATGCGGCCTGGAAGGCACCGACCGGTTCGGGAATCTGAGCAGCGGCCGGCTCGTAGTGCGGCGGCTCGGACTCGGGGCTGGGCTGAGCTGGCTCCGGTGGGGTGTGCCGGCCCACGTTCAATTCCGTGCCGACGTTCCAGACCCCGGGGGACTGTTCGACGGCGAGTGCCCACGGGTCCGCGGATGAGTCCGTGGCGGGCGTGGCCGAGGCGGGGGCGGCGGTGCTGGCTGCGCTGCTGACCGAACGCTTGCGTGCTGCAGTCCGCGTGGGTGCTGGTGCGGGCGCTGCTTCAGCGGCAGGCCGCACGGGTGCCGGGGCTGAAGGATCCCAGTCCATCGGCGGCTCCTCGTCCAGGGGCGGCGCATCTTCGTCCCTCGGCGGCCCCCAGTCGTCGTCCGGGTAGGAGAAGGAGCCGCTGGCATTGGTAACCTGGCCGCCGGCGGTCTCGGGGGATGCTCCGGTCCGCGGGCTGGCAACGGCCGGGGCGGCAAGGGACGGGGCGCCGGGCGATACGGGTGCCGCCGTGCCCACAGCCTCAGGAGCAGCCGTGCCAAGGTCGGGGCCGTCGGCGACACCGTTTCCGACACTGCTTCCAACTCCGTTTCCGGCCGCCGGCACGGATTCCGGTTCGGGCACGGCCGCCGGCACCAGACCCCAGGCGACATCCGCCGGGTTAGCCGGGGCTTCCCGGCTAGCGAGCGCTTTTGGGTCTGGCTCAGAGCTCGCTGGGCTGTTAGCGCCGCCGCCTACGGCGGTGATCTGGCAATCGATGCCGATGGTCGTGTGGATCGCCTGGCGCAGGTTCTCCGCGTGGTCCGCGCGGCCAAAGGCTCCGGCGAGTCCCGGCGTGGTGAAGGACAGGGTCAGGACCTGGCCCTCGAAGTGGCCCACCTGCGCGTTGGGTTCGACGAGCGCCCAGGTGCTGCGCTTAATTTTGGTCAGTGCCTGCAGGATTTCGGGCCAGGCGCGGCGCAGGACCTCGACGTCGGCTCCGGCGCCGGGAACCGGGGTCGATGCGGAAACGCTGGCAGTAGCGCGCTCCGCCGGTGCCGGCTCGGATGCTGCAGGCCGGATCGAGTCTGCCGGCGCGGCGGCCTGCGGGGCCTGCTCCGGGCGGACTGCCCGGGCCGCCGGTACCGGCTGTGCAGTGGGGTCGGCGGCCGGAGCAGCGTCTGGTTCAGTTCGGGAGGCGACTTTCGCGGCCGAGGGTTCCTCCGCCGGCCAGTCGCTGGTGCTGACCCGGGGCGGTGTGAGCGGGGGCCGATCCTGGCGCGGTTCTTGGGCGGAAGCTGCGGGTGCAGTGCTCGCCGGCGCAAGCTCAGTACCGGCGGACCCGGTCCGGTCCGCGGTGCCGGCCGGTCGGGTGGTTCCCGGGGCTGCGGCAGCTGACTGAGTCGCAGCTGGCTGAGCGGCCGCCGGCGCGGGGACAGCGGGCACGGGTGCCGCGGCGGGCGTTCCGACGTCGTTCCCGGCGTAATTCAGGCGCCGCTCCACCCGGTCGATGCGGGCGGCGATCCCGCGTTCGGTCTGCTCCGAGCTGGGCAACAAAATGCGGGCGCAGAGTAGTTCCAGGTGCAGCCGCGGCGACGTTGCACCGGTCATTTCGGTAAGCGCGGTGTTGGTGACATCCGCCGCGCGGGACAGTTCGGCGGCACCGAGGTTGTGTGCCTGATTGTGCATCCGCGCGATCTGGTCAGCGGGCATTCCGCGCAGGATCGACTGGGCACTCTCCGGCATGGCCTGCACGATGATCAGGTCCCGGAATCGTTCGAGCAGGTCTTCGACGAAGCGGCGGGGGTCGTGGCCGGTCTGAATGACGCGGTCCACTGCGCGGAACACGGTGGCCGCGTCGGAGGCGGCAACGGCCTCGACGACGTCGTCCAGCAGGGAAGCGTGCGTGTAACCGAGCAGGGCCACGGCCAGTTCGTAGTCCAGCCCGTTCGGGCCGGCGCCGGCCATGAGCTGGTCCAGCACGGAGAGCGAGTCGCGCACGGAGCCGCCGCCGGCGCGAATCACGAGCGAGAGCACGCCGGGCGCCACAGGCACATTCTCCTGCCGGCAGAGCAGCTCCAGATAGGCCATGAGAGGCTCCGGGGGTACCAGCCGGAAGGGGTAGTGGTGGGTGCGGGACCGGATGGTTCCGATCACTTTGTCCGGCTCAGTGGTGGCGAAGATGAACTTGATGTGTTCCGGCGGCTCTTCGACGATCTTAAGCAGCGCATTGAAGCCGGCCGAGGTGACCATATGGGCCTCGTCAATGATGAAAATCTTGTAGCGGTCACGTACCGGGGCGTATGTGGCGCGTTCGCGCAGGTCCCGGGCGTCGTCCACACCGCCGTGGCTGGCGGCGTCGATCTCGATCACATCCAGTGAGCCGGAACCACCGCGGGCGAGTTCAATGCAGCTGGGGCACTTGCCGCAGGGGGTGTCGGTTGGGCCCTCGGCGCAGTTCAGGCAGCGGGCCAGGATCCGGGCGGAGGTGGTTTTGCCGCAGCCGCGAGGACCCGAGAACAGGTAGGCATGGTTGACGCGGTTCTTCCGCAGAGCCGTCATGAGCGGCTCGGTGACGTGCTCCTGCCCGATAACATCCGCGAACGAATCGGGGCGGTATCTTCGGTAAAGGGCGGTAGTAACAGTCACAGCTAAACCCTACCAATCGGCACAGACAATAAAGACCCCCCATGCACCCGCCAGAGCCCATTTACCCTTGCTACCTTCCGGTCCTGGGGGAGTTCAACAGGATGACGCCACATGAGGGGCCGACGACTAGCTTACCCGACGATCGCGCGTGCCTCGAATCCGCCTGCCGGCGCGAAGGACATGCCCATTGATTGCGCCGTGGGGCGGGCATATGGGGGGTATGTCCAGGGTTCGGTCCGGGCGCGGAGCATGTCCCATGGCGGGGGTACGAAGGGCTCAATTGGGCGCAGCCGGGAAGTTCAGGTATTCTAGTATCTGCTTTTGATTCAGAAGCTACTGGAGAATTCGCCTAGCGGCCTATGGCGCACGCCTGGAACGCGTGTTGGGTTAACGCCCTCGGGGGTTCAAATCCCCCATTCTCCGCGGTTGGCCCCGGTCTCTTGGACCGGGGCCTTTTTGCGTCCGGGGTTAGAGTTTTGACCCATGGCACCGACCCGCCCGTGCCGCCGGACCCCTACCCGGGTACCCCAGGCGGCGGAGCCGTTGACGGGCAGCCTGCTCGCTTGGGCCGACCCTGCCGAGGGCAAGATGGACGACGCCGAGCGTGACTTTGGTTGCCAGTTTCACCGGCAGCGGCAAGGGGCCGAGCCGTGCTGTCTGCAGCCCCAGCAAATCCCGGTATTTAGGCTCGAGGCTGGCCACGGCCGCGGCGAACAGCACCCGGTATCCGGGCCTGAGGACCGGGTGCAGCGGGGGATCCCGGATGAAGGCCACGGTCTCGGCGACCTTGTCGCCCGAGCTGAGTTCGCCGTCGTCATACCAGCGGTCGAGTTGCCGGCGCATCTCCGCTTCGCTCAGTGGCGGCGACTCCACGCCCATCAGCGTTCCCGCCTGCGCCCATTCGCGCACGTACGCATCCGGGCCGCCCGGAATTGGCCGGCCCCAGAGCTTGTGCACGGACAGGAAGGCATCCGTGAAGGCGATATGCACCCAGCGGAGCAGCTCCGGGTCGTTCGCGGCGTAGGGCCGGAGTTCACCGTGCCCGTCGAGGTAGACCCCGTGCACCGACTCGTGCAGGCGCAAAACCCAGCCGGACGCGGCGCGGGCCGCGCCCGTCGATCCGTAGGTGACGGTGAAGATCCAGCGGATCGTCCCGGCGAGCCTGCCCAGGGGGTCTTCGCGGAACCGGGAATGGTCGTGGACGCCGGCCAGGGCGCCCGGGTGCAGCGCCTGCATGAGGAGCGCCCGGATCCCTGCAACGATGGTCGGCATACCCCCGTGCACGGCCCAGACGGCGGAACCGGGGCGGTGATAGCCCGCATCGTCGCCCTCCGCTAAGTGACCCACCCATTCTGGAACCGCATCCCGGGTTCCGGTGAAGGTCTGCTTGAGCTCGGACTGCCATTCCCTGAGGACATTGCGCATACTCCTATTGTTACCCGGCTTCTTACCCGGCGCAGGCGGGGGTCCTACGTGCTTTCTCGGCGACTGCTACTGAGATGCCACCCAAGTCGCCGAACGGCGCCCCGAGAATGCCACGAATCGGCCGGAACCCAAGGAGTTCGGAGGTTCACAGACCCGGTCGATTGTGTTCCCATAAGGGGTGAGTCCGTTGAGATTGGGGTCTGGCGGACAGAATTGCAGGAGTCACATCGTGGGAAAACACTGGGGAAACTCATCGAGTGAGCAGTCCAAAAGTCCGGGGGTCGTCGCCCGCGCTCTGGCATTAACCGCGGGCATCGCCCTTGCCGTGCTGGTCATCGGGGTCCCGGCCCCCGTGGGCATCTCAGCGCGGGTGGCGCCGCAGTTGCCGCCGCCCGCCGGATCGGTTGGTCCCGGATTCCTGGAGTCCGGGTCTGATGCGCCGGCCGGTGCGGGAAGTCCTGCCGGGGTGACGCCCGATGCGCTGACCGCTGACCGCCGTGCCGCTGTTTCCTATGCGCGGACCACGGTCCAGACCGCGTCCAGAAACGGTATCGCCGAGCTCCGTCTGGCGGCCGCCGGTCTGTCGCGTCCGGCGCAGGGGTTCCTGATGGCTCCGCTCGAAACGCTGGTGGAGACCTCCCCGTTCGGTTTGCGCACCAGCCCGGTGACCGGTGCCGCCGGGGAATTCCACTGGGGCCAGGATTTCGCCGCGCCGTGCGGTACCCGGGTCTATTCGGCCGACGCCGGTGTGGTGCGCGCCGTCGGATGGCACCCCTGGGGTGGGGGCAACCGGGTCGAAATCGACCACGGCAACGGCCTGATCACCACCTACAACCATCTGCAAGGCATCGCGGTGAAGAAGGGTCAAACGGTGGGAGTGGACGAGCTCATTGCCAAGGTGGGCACCACCGGCTCTTCCACGGGATGCCACCTCCACTTCGAGACGATCCTCAACGGCTCGCACACTAACCCCCTGAACTGGACCTTCGTTCCCACCCGCCAGGTGGACCGGCTCGACGACCTCCAAATGGTCAGCTACGAGCCCGGCGCCAGCGGCACTGGCAGCACCGGTTCCGACTGGGCCGTCCCCGTCACCGGAGATCCCGCCCATGGAGTCACCGGCAGGGTGCAGGAGACTCGCGTTCCGGTGGCTTCGGGGGGCCCCGCTGCCACTCCCACGCCGCCGCCTGCAGTCGCGGCTGCGCCAAAAGCGACGTCGACGCCGAGACCCCCGTCAAGCACAACTGTCACGGGCGCCACACCGCCGCGGACCGCCGCTCCCACTCCGCCCTCGACGGTTCCGCCGACGCAGACGCCGAGCCCCGCACCGTCGACGGTTCCGCCGACGCAGACGCCGAGCCCCGCACCGTCGACGGTTGCGCCGACGCCGACGCCGACGCCGAGCCCCGCACCCCCGGCCGGCGCGACGCCGACGCCGCCCACCGTGACGCCTACCGTGCCGGCTTCAATGCCCACGACCGCCCCTGCGGTGACGCCCTCGGCGACAGCGCCCGTGCCGACACCACCTGCGGCTGCTCCTAAGGTGACGGTCACCAAGAAGCCGACGCCCACGACTGCCCCCGTGATTACGCCCTCGGCGACAGCTCCTACGCCGGCACGAACCGCCACGGCAGCCTCCACGGTGACGGCCACGACGAAACCAACAACCACGTCCGCCCCGGCGGTGACGCCCACGGCGGCCCCAGCGCCCTAGTCCGAAGCAACCGGCCCACCCATACCGCCGTGCCCCGGCACCGAACTACAGTGTGAAAGATCACGCACCCTAGTTCGAGGAACGCACCCATGCCCTCCCTGCATTCAATCCCACTAACCCTCAATGACGGCACCGAAACGGACTTCGGCCGGTTCAGCGGCCAGGTGGTGCTGGTGGTGAACGTGGCATCCCAGTGCGGGTTCACGCACCAGTACGCCGGGCTCGAGGCCCTCCACAACAAGTTCCGCGAGGAAGGCTTCACGGTGCTCGGTGTCCCGTGCAACCAGTTCGCCGGGCAGGAGCCTGGTGCCGACGCCGAAATCGCCGAGTTCTGCGAACGCAACTTCGGCGTGACGTTTCCGCTGACCACCAAGGCCGACGTCCGCGGCAAGAACCAGCACCCGCTCTATGCACAGCTGACCCGGTTCAAGAACGGACCTCTGCCTGGACTTGTGAAATGGAACTTCGAGAAGTTCCTGGTGAACGGCGACGGTGAGATCGTGGGCCGCTTCGCGCCGACCGTCGAGCCCGATGCGCCCAAGGTAATCGAAGCGGTCCGACGGGCGCTCGGCTGAGCAGTAGCCGGTCAGCGTCACCTCTCCGAGGCCCAACCGGGGGACGCCGGCCCCCGACGAAACGACCGGATTAGCAAGAGGACAACGGCCCCCTACCCCAAAGTAGGCCCACCGCCTAGACTGGCGGCACCCTCCGATGTTCCGGGCCTCCCCGCGGGCGCAGACGCGTCCGACGTCGGCAGCGCAGCCGGGACAGGCTTGTGGAGGGCGCATCAGAACGCTTCGTGAATCACAATTGGGCACTCAACAATGGGGTCCGTGAAACCAGGAGGAAAGTGATGACAGGAAACAAAGCCGTTGCCTACAAAGCGCCAGGAAAAGTCGAACTCATCGACATTGACTACCCCACCTTCGAACTCAAAGACGGCCCGGGGGTCAACCCCGCCAACGTCGGCCGACAGGTGCGCCATGGCGTGATCCTCAAAACCGTTGCCACGAACATCTGCGGCTCGGACCAGCACATGGTCCGCGGCCGCACCACCGCCCCGGCCGACCTGGTGCTCGGCCACGAAATCACCGGCGAGGTCGTCGAAGTCGGGCCGGACGTCGAGTTCATTAAGGTGGGGGACATCTGTTCCGTCCCTTTCAACATCGCCTGTGGACGCTGCCGGAACTGCAAGGAGCGCAAGACCGGAATCTGCCTCAACGTCAACCCGGACCGGCCGGGCAGCGCCTATGGGTACGTTGACATGGGCGGCTGGGTGGGCGGCCAGGCCAACTACGTGCTGGTTCCGTATGCGGACTGGAACCTGCTGAAGTTCCCGGACAAGGATCAGGCCCTCGAAAAGATCATGGACCTGACCATGCTGTCGGATATCTTCCCGACCGGTTTCCACGGCGCCGTCACCGCCGGCGTCGGCGTGGGTTCTACGGTCTACATTGCCGGCGCGGGGCCCGTCGGTCTTGCCGCTGCCACGAGCGCGCAGCTGCTGGGCGCCGCCGTCGTGATTGTCGGCGACATGAACGAAGACCGGCTGAAGCAGGCACGCAGCTTCGGCTGCGAAACCGTCGACCTGTCCCAAGGCGGACCGGCGGAACAAATCGAGCAAATCCTCGGTGTGCCGGAAGTCGACTGTGCTGTTGACGCGGTCGGCTTCGAGGCCAAGGGGCACGGCCACGACGCCAAGGAGGCTCCGGCCACGGTGCTGAACTCCCTGATGGAACTCACTGCGGCCGGCGGTGCGCTCGGCATCCCCGGGCTCTACGTCACCGGCGACCCGGGCGGCGTGGACGAGGCGGCCAAGAAGGGCGCGCTCTCCCTGAGCCTCGGCACCGGCTGGGCCAAGTCGCTGAGCTTCACCACCGGCCAGTGTCCGGTGATGAAGTACAACCGTGGACTCATGATGGCGATCCTGCACGACAAGGTTCAGATCGCGAAGAACGTCAACGCCAAGGCGATCCCGCTTGAGGACGCACCGAAGGGCTATGCCGAGTTCGACGCCGGCGCGGCCACGAAGTACGTGCTCAACCCGAACGGCTACCTGAGCTAGCCGAAACATATCCGAGTAGTCCACTTCCGGCGGGCACAACCGGTATCTACCGGAGCAAGTATGTGCCCGCCGGAATACCCGGTTACTGCCCGTCTTCAGACATGCCTACGTGACTTTGCGCCCTGCCGGCCGAATGTCTGGTTGGATAGATATTACTGAGAGGGACGCTGGGGGCCACCGCCCCCACCCAACCAGGAAGGTTGCAATGGAGTTCATCGAGGCCGAGCACCCCCGGCCACGCCATTTCCTACTCCACTTAAGTGATCCCCATCTGCTGGGCGGACCGGATCCCCTCCACGGCGTGGTGGACAGCGACTCCCGGCTCAGGCAGCTCTTCGATGAAGTCCGCGCTTCCGGCGCGCACCCCGAGGCCGTGATCTTCACCGGCGATCTGGCGGACCGCGGGGAGGCGGAGGCGTACGCGAAGCTGCGCGCCATCGTGGACCCTGCCTGCAAGGCGATGGGCGCCAAGGTCATTTGGGCCATGGGCAACCACGACAACCGGGCCAACTTCCGGGCCGTGCTGCTTGACCAGCAGGCCGACGGCGCCCCCGTGGATCACAGCTACTTCATCAACGGCCTGCGGATTATTACCCTGGACACCACGGTGCCCGGCTTCCACCACGGCGAGCTAAGCTCCGAGCAGCTGGAGTGGCTGGCCGCCGAGCTCTCCACTCCGGCGCCCGACGGCACTATCCTGGCCCTCCACCACCCGCCGATTCCCTCCGTGCTGGACCTTGCCGTGCTAGTCGAACTTCGCGGCCAGGCCGCTCTCGCGGGGGTGCTGCGCAACTCCGACGTACGTACAATCCTCGGCGGGCACCTGCATTATTCAACGACTGCCATGTTTGCCGGCATCCCCGTCTCCGTCGCCTCGGCCTCGTGTTACACCCAGGATCTGAACGTTCCCGTCGGCGGCACTAGGGGGCGGGACAGTGGCCAGTCGTTCAATCTGGTCCATGTCTACGAGCACACGATCGTGCACTCCGTGGTGCCGCTGGGGGACACCCTGCCCGCAGTGGGAGAGTTTGTCACCGCCGAGGAAGCCCGACGTCGGATTGCCGCGGCAGGCATAAGCTTTCCGCGGCAGGCCAGGCTGGAGGATCCGGCGAACGCTCCCGGCCACCGGCGGATCAGCACCCGGAACTAGCACCCGGCTGCTGCCGCCGTTTGCTGTCCGGCCGTTGCTGCTGGCCCGCTACTTCTCCCAGGGCGCCTTGATCGGGAAGTAATTGTCCAGAAAATCCGTCACGAGCTTGGCGCGTTCCTCGGCCGGCACCTCCGGAAAACTCCCGTCGTTGAGGCAGAAGAAATCCACGTTCCGCTTGGAAAGCAGCTTGGGCAGGTAGTTGAGACCGGCGCGGGCCGTCGTGTCCACGTACCTGACCTTGGCCGCAGTCTGGGTCACGGCCCGGCCGGTCAGCAGCGCGTAGTAATGATAGAAAGAATTCGTCACGGAGATGTTGTCCGCGGCCCGGAACCTGCTGGCCGCTGTCTTGGCGAACTCGGCGGGGAACTCCTGCTCCATTTGTGCCGCCACACTCCGCCGCAGCGGTGCTGCGCTGTGCTCCAGATGCCGGGTGGTAATCCGACCGAAGCGGTCCCAGAGAAGCTTCCGGTTCACCCGGGCCGCGTTCTCGAAGCCGCTGCGCTCGGCGTCGTTTTCGCCCAGCCCAATCCGCGTCTCCGCCTCGATGAATTTGGTGATCCCGCCAGGCGTGAAGAAGATGTCGGGTCCCACGGCTCGGCCAAAAAACATGTCGTCATTGGAATACAGGAAGTGCTCGGACAGGCCCTCGATGTGGTGGAGTTGGCTCTCCACGGCCTGGGAGTTGTGGGTCGGCAGCACTGAAGGGTCGGCAAAGAACTCCTCGCTGCGGACGATTGTCACGCCCGGGTGCTCTGCAAGCCAGGACGGCGCAGGCGAGTCGGTCGCGATGAAAATCCGGCGGATCCACGGAGCGAACATGTAGACCGAGCGCAGCGCGTACTTCAGCTCGTTGATCTGCCGGAAGCGGGCCTCGTGGTCGTCCCCCTCGCCCACGACAACCCCGGCCATCCGGGCACGCCGTGCCGCCACGTACTCGGGCGAACTGCCGTCCACCCAGGAGAACACCAGATCGACGTCGAAGCTGATGTCGCTTGCGTGGTCGGCGAACATGTTCTCGATGGTGGGCCACGTGTGTCCGTAGCGTTCAACGGTGCCGCGCACGGCGTCCTGGGCCAGCAGGGTCCGCCTGGTCAGCGAGTTTTCGATCGGCAGGATCAACTGATCGCCTTCGAAGCTCCAGAGCTCCAACTGGACGCCGGCCGAAGCCCCGAACTCGAGGCCGCCCTGCGGCTCCACCCGGGGCCGGTACAGCCGGAAGATCCGGCCCTGACGGTTGGGCGAAAGCTCGCCGTCCGCCACCAACACCGAGGACTTCTTTTTGGCGTCCACGGTCATGGAGTAAAACGGTTCGTCCCGGCAGGCCTCGACCAGGGCGGTGCGGAGTTGCCGGCGGTATTTCCAGTCCACCGCAATGACCGGACGGTCGTTGTTGCCGCGCACCAGCAGGTAGTCCAGTTTCGCCTCGGCCAGCACGGAACGCAGGAACAGCAGGTCCTCCACCATGGCCTGGTACGGCGTGCGGTTTTCATTGATCAGCGCGTACCGGCCGTGCCGGCGGACGACGTCAGGGCGCGTCCGGAGCCTGGCGACAGCTGCCGGCGAAGTTACTTCCGCATGCGCCGGTGTCTCCTCACCGGCCTGGCTGCCGTAGTAGATCTCATCCTGGATCAATGCTTCTGTAATGTCGTATCTCCGAGCGTTTGAAGGTGCGTGGATCTCTACTTGCATGATAACGTGCGGCGCAAAACGGCCCGGTGACGAGCTCTCAACCGGCCAGGGCGTCGCGCCAGCGGCGCAGAAACGCTGCCCCGGCGTCATCGTGGATGACCTCGTCGCCCAATCCCAGGTCGGCGGCGGTCAGGACCGTGTACGGCTTGACCGGAATGCCATCGGCGGGACGGACGTCAACGTGTTTCACCGGGTGCTCGTGGTGGTGCAGCCAATCCGCCATGGCGTAGTCCGTACGCGAGTCGCCCATTGTCCGCCAGGCCAGAGGGGTGATCCCCTGGGCCGCCAGCAGTTCGACCGCCCGGCTCGCACCCAGATCCTTGCCCAGCCGGACGGACTCGATGTCGGTGGAGATGATGGTGGGGTCCACTCGATAGTCGATCTGGTCGTCGCTGTTCGGGGCGTGGTGGTCCAGCCGTACCACGCCCAGGCCGTGGCGGCCCATCAGTTCCATGGCGTCGGCGTCGAACAGCGCTTGTTCGTCACGGTAATCGGCATTGGCGACGGAGATGTGCTGCTCCACGGAGACCATCGCCCGCTTGGTTTCGTCGTAGAACATGTGGGTGGCGTAGTCCTCCGCGACCAGCCGGCGGACGTCGTCCCCGAAGGCCTTCGGGACGGCGAGTTCACGGTCCACATGGACGGGGCCGGCTCCGGCGGCGGTGTAGCTGAACCACACGGCGCCCTTTTCGCAGATGGCGTGGACGACGAGTCCCTCCGGTATCCCGGCGGCGATCATCGGCTCCATCACCTGTTCGCGGATGAAGGCATCCGAACGGCCGGTGTTGAAGATGACCGGGATCCCGGCGGCCGCCAATGCCAGGAGGTCAGCGATGATGCCCGGCTGGACGGTGCGGGTGAGCGGACTCGCCACGGGGCCGTCGACGTCGAGCAGCAGAGCCAGCGGCGGAGCCGCGGGGGGTGTGGTGGAAGTCCCGGATGCAGTCATGCGTCCATTCTCTCAGCAGCGCCGCTACTCCGGCTGCGCTGGACCGGCGGCGCCCATCCGGACACTGCAGTCACAGATGGTCACTGTTTGGCCACAACCTTCCCCGCCGTGGCCGCGCGGATTCCCCTGGCCGGGGAACTTCCTTAAGCTTGCATGGTGATCTTCAAAGCTGTGGGCGAGGGACGCCCTTACCCCGACCATGGTTTCAACACGCCGAAGGACTGGGCGGCGCTGCCGCCGCGTCCGGTCCGCTTGGACGAACTCGTGACCACCAAGCGAACCCTGGACCTTGAGGCGTTGCTGGCCGAGGACTCGACCTTCTTTGGCGACCTCTTCCCGCACGTGGTGGAGTTCCGCGGCGTGCTGTATCTCGAGGACGGCCTGCACCGGGCGGTCCGGACTGCCCTGCACCAGCGCACCGCGATCCACGCCCGCGTCCTGGTGATAAGTGGCTAGGAAGCCGAAGGACCCCACCGTCCTGCACGGGCACCGCATCATTACCGGCTCCGACCTGCGGGCGGCCTTCGTGGAGCAGGACGGGCTGGATAACCCGGTGCGGATGCGGCGCCGCATCCTGCACGGAGTGGTCCTGGTGCTCCTGGTCGGGCTGCTTGCCGCCGGTGTCGTGGTTGCACTGGCAATCATGAACGGCCAGATCAAGATCCCGACGGCTGAACGCAGCCAGGCGGCGTCGCTGTGCCCGGATGCGTCGTTCGACTACACGCCGCACGACAAGATCAAGCTGAACGTCTACAACTCCACGGGCCGTCCCGGGCTGGCCCGGACGGTGGCCGGTGAGTTCCTGGCCCGCAAGTTCGTGGTGGGTGCGGTGGGCAACACCCAGTCCGGCTACCGCGGGGTGGCGCTGGTAGTGTCCGGCGCCGCCGGGCAATCCGCGGCGTTCAGCGTCCAACGCAACCTCCCGGGCTCGGACTACGTGCAGGACGGCCGCAACGACCCCAGCGTGGATGTCATCCTCACCGGAGACTTCAAGTCGCTGGCCACTCCCGATCTCGTGGACCAGACGCCCGGCAAGCTCAGCTGCCCGCGGGAAACCCGCCGTGTGGCGGACGATCCCAAATGGCCTGTCGTGCCGACAGTCGTGCCGGCCAGCCCCAACCCCTAAGCTGCCGGCGCAGCGGTGCGGAGGGGGCGGCCGGCGTCGTCGAATCTTGCTCCGGCGCCCAGTTGGATGAACCGCACGGTCCTGGTGATCCGGGCCTCAGCGTCCGAATCCGCGCCGGCCCCGTCGCCCCGGGCCGCACTCGAGGAGAGGGTGCCGTGGATGAGCTGGGCCAGCTGGGTGATATCCGCCGCGGGAAGATAGCCCTGGGCCATTCCGTCGCGCAGGATGCCTTGCAGCAGCAGGCTGAGTTCGCCCACATGGTCCGCCAGCTTGGCAAACGACGCGGGGGACAGGACTGCTCCCATCGCGGGCCCGGGCGGCAGGTGGCGCCGGCTCAGGTCGGCCACTTGGGCGCGCACGTAGAGGGCCAGCCGCTCCACGGGGTTTCCCAGCGACGCGAGCGAATCCCGCAGTTCGACGAGGAAGCGCTCGGTCTCGTCCAGGGCGTAGGCGATCAAGAGCTCTTCGATGTCCGCATAGTAGTTGTAGACCGCGGTGCGGCCGATCCGGGCATGCCTGGCTACATCGGTCATGGTCAGGCCCGGCAGGCCGTGGGTGAAGAGGAGTTCCCCGAACGCCGTCAGGATGCGTCGCTGGGTCTCGGCGCGTTGGGCGGCGTTGCTCGCGGCCGAAATCCTGGGCATAGGGACACTTTAGCGCCATCTGTCAGTAAAGGGTCAGCCCACGTGCAGCCCGCCCGAGGCACATTGACAGTTCCGTCGGTATACGCGCTTTTTTCTCTTGCTGGTCGAGATTCTCTCCCAAGTTAGTTGATGCGCGGCCGTACCCGGATCGGCTGATGCAACTCTGACCTGCACCGCGGTCTGCACCAGGGGCGCTCTCCGGGCCCGATCCAGGGCATCAAAACCGTAAGGAGAGTCCACAATGACGGCGTCGCCGCCGTGTGTCCGGAGAGTCCGGCTAAACCCTGGCCGGCCGATGGCTTGGCCTAAATGGATGAATGTCTTGCCCTGGCGACTTTGTGGGCCGTGCGCTTGCAGCCAGCCCCGGCGCGGACGCCGCGTTGAGTATCGCCATCCGCGCCGCCCGGCGTTTCCGTTGTGGGAACTCACGGCCGACGAACTGGCCGTGAGGTTACGTAGCCAGGCACCGCGCATCCACGATCTGGCCCCGGACTCAGCCCTGGCGACCGTCGACGCCTGATACCGGGGCAACATCGAGAACAAGAGTCCTGCCCCGTCCCGGTGCGCGGCACTGAGCGGCTCACGCGACAGCACGAGCTACGGGCCGGCCGTTACTGGCCACACGGCCTTGGGCTTGGCCCAGCGCGGAATTTGCATCATCTTGGGCCTCGCCTAATGGTATTGACGCCTACGCGGAAGGGCGTGCGCATCGAGTTCCTCAAGGAGCGCGTGGTCTTCACGGGCGAGGATTCCCGATGGTGAACCTGATCCTCCCCGTCACCGGCGCCTTTGCCGAGTTCGAACGGGCCCTGATCGGGGAACGCCAGCGCGAAGGGATAACCCTGGCCAAGGCCGCGGCGCCTACCGCGGACGCAGGAAAGCGCTCTTGCCCGAGAAGGCGGCCGAGCTGCGGATGCGGGGGAGCATAAGACCGGCAACGGCGTCGGCAGGGGACCACAGGCACATTTTCAGCCCGGAACGGGCGCCCCGCAAGGGGCACATTGGCTAGATGGGCGGTTCAGCCGCCGCTCTGAGCTCGCGGAGTTCGTCCTGGACTGCACGGGACGGCCAATGATCACCCGTCAGGTCCTGAATCCGGTTTTGATGCGCTGCCGGGAAGAGCTTCTCAAGCAGTCCTGCCGCGTGAAGGAGTGCGATCAGCGCACGGGTACCGGGATCGGTTTCCGCGTGAGCAGTTTGTGCGGGATCCGGATCCGCGGCAGAGGGACCGGATGCCGGCTCGGCCTGGCCATCGCTTAGCGCCGCCTCAATCCTCTTCAGGAGCGCTGCCTCTGGAGCATGGTCCTTCTCGGGGTACCGCACGATCTTGAACACGCCGAGGTGCTTGTCGCTGACTTTATCCACGATGCCGCGAGAGGCCAGGCTCTCGTAGACACGTTGCACTTCGGCGCGACCCTCCAGCATTGAGACCCACCTTTCGGGAGAGTGCGGACGGGATTTGTGGCGGATGATCTCCAGCTCGTGCTGGAGATGCGTTTGCGGCTCTGTACCGGTGGCCCGGACATTTTTCCCCTGCAGTTCGATTGCGCCAAGCAGGTCCAGCTCGGCCAGGATTGCCCCCGCCACAGCGATCCTCAGTAAGTAGGCCGGCAGCTCGGGTTCGCCGTCGATGTCATTCGTTGCCAGGATGAGGAAGGCCTGTGGAAGGCTTAGTTCCTCGGCCTCAGGTGTTTGAGCATCCATAAGATCATGTTCCCCCCGTCAGGCGTCCACCACAACCAGTCTCGTTGATCCATCGAAGATGCCTGTAGAGGGCGACGAGGCCCACTCCTTGGCGCGGGTGCGAGTTTGAACCACGCTTCACCCATGGCGATGGTCAGGGCCTTGGCTTCGGGGGAGCGGGTGACGGCGCAGCCACCGTTGTTGGAACGGACGATCACGGGCCGGCCCTCCAGGGCGGGGGTGAAGGCCCGCTCGGCGGAGACGTAGAGGCAGTTCACATCCACGTGCGCGATCTGCGGCAGCCGCCGCATGAGACCCGGCTTAGCCACGGCCGGGCCTTAGATGTAATGGAGGCAGCGGGTGGCGACGCCCCACACCGCCAGATCGGATAGGGACGGTACCCGGATGTCCGGGTACCGGGGTTCTCGGCCTGCAGCACGACCCCGGTGCTCGTGATCCGGAGCCAGTTGATGGTCAGCTTTGGGCGCCCTCCTGGTGGCCTCGGTTGCTTCCGGCCAGCTGGTCAGCCGCACCGGCCGCTACAAGTGGATGCCGATTGTTGGCGGCCTCCTGGTCGCCGTCGCACTGGTGCTGCTTTCCACCCTGAAGCCGGAGGCGCCGCTCTGGAAAATCTGCGCCTACCTTGCCGTGACGGGCCTGGGCCTGAGCACGCAGATCATGGTGCTGATCGTGCAGAACTCCTTCCCGCTGCGGGAGGTGGGCACCGCTACGGCGTCGAACAACTTCTTCCGCCGTTTCCGGGGCCGGTCGGCCATTGACTCAAAGGATCACGCCCCGGAAACGCCGCCGAATCTCACCCGGGCATGCCGATTTCGATGGCGCCCTAGGTTGATGGCAGCCCCGGACTCAGACGGCGCAGCCGACCGGTCCGCAGGCCCCGCTGTCCGGGCCGTCCGCGCCGGCGTCAACCATCACAAGCGGGTGGCTTTCCTGCCACGCCTGCTCTAGGGCTGCGGTGAAGGTCTCGGCAGGCTGGGCGCCCGAGAGCCCAAACTTGCGGTCGATTACGAAGAACGGCACTCCGCTGACGCCCAGGGCGCGGGCCTCCGCGAAGTCCTGCCGGACGTCATCGGCGTACTTGTCCGAGCTGAACAGCTCGTCCACCTCGGACGCGTTGATCCCGAGGTCCAACCCCAGCGAAGTGAGGTAGTCGCGGCTGCCGATGTCGCGCCCATGCTCGAAGTGGTCGCTGAGCAGCCGTTCCTTGGCGGCCGACTGCTTTCCGTGCGCGGCGGCGAGATGGATCAGTCGGTGGGCGGTGAAGCTGTTGGCAACCACGACGTCGTCAAAACGGTAGTTGAGGCCCTCGCCGCTTGCCTGGGCCGCCACGTGCTCGAACATGCCGGCGACCTGGGCCGGGGCCATGCCTTTGCGGGTGCTCAGGTAGTCCAGTTCGGTGCCGTCGTAGTGCTCCGGCAGGCTGGGGTCCAGCTGGAAGCTACGCCACTGCACCTCTACAGCAGCGCGGTGCGGGAACGCCGCGAGGGCGGTTTCAAAGCGGCGCTTGCCGATGTAGCACCAAGGGCAGGCCACGTCGGACCAGATCTCAATCTTCATGCTGTGGACAACCTTGCCGGGTCCGGGCTCATTCCCGCGAGGGCGGAGCCGCAGTCAGGGCGTCATGCGGCGCGCCATGACGTAGTCGTGTTCCACGGTGGTCCCCAGCCTGAACGACTTGGTGCCGACCTTGCGGAAGCCGGACTTCTCGTAAAACCTGATGGCTCGGGCGTTCCGGCTGTTTACGCCGAGCCAGAGGCTCGCGGCTCCCGCACCCGCGGCCGCGGCGATGCTGGCCTGCATCAGTTCGGCCGCCGCACCCAGGCCGTGATGGTCCGGGTGGACGTAGCACTTGCTCAGTTCCGTGCCGGGCGTCCCGCCCAGGGCAGCGGTCACATCGGGATCCTGCGGAGGCCGGGCCACCAGCAGGCTATAGCCGCGAAGTTCCCCTGACTGATCGATCACCAGCACCGTGACGTCAGGATCGGCAAGGTATCCCCGGAAGTTGGTTTCGCCGAGTGTGTTTGCCAGGTGCGCGGCGATGTCCTCCGGTCGGGACTCCGGCGGGCAGGCCAGCGGGAAGGTGATGGCTGCGAGGTCTGCCAGCGCGCCGGCGTCGTCGGCCGTGGCCCTCCGGATGTGGTGCGTCATGCCCAAGATGCTAGTCCGCAAACCGCGCCGCCGGGCCCTCGTGAAGTGCGGTTCGTCATGTTCCGGCGGATGCGGCGCGGGGCCGCGGCGGCGCGTGATAGGCATGGGACTGATGAAAACATACTTACGTCCGGTCGTCAGGCCGCGGGCTGCCGGGTGAGCGCGCTGGCGAGGATCCCGCGCGGCGGGCTGCTGATGATCGCGATCGGGCTCATCGCCCTCAACATGCGGGGGCCGTTCGTGGCGGTCGCGCCCGTGGTGGGCGCCATGCAGCGCGATCTGGGGTTCTCGCCGGTGGAGATCGGCTACCTGACGGGCATCCCGGTGCTCTGCTTCGCGCTCGCCGCGCCGCTGGCCTCGCTGGCCGGCCGGAAGCTCGGGCCGGAGTTCGCGATCACGCTGACCCTGCTGGGCGTGCTGCTCGGCGTCATGGTCCGTTCCGCTGGCGGCGGCGCGCTCGTAATGCTGGGCACCGTGATCCTGGGCGTGGCCATCACAATCGGGAACATCGTGGTACCGCTGATCATCCGCCGCGACTTCAGTCCGGCCAAGCAGGGCGCGGCCATGGGCACCTACACCGCCGCGTTGAACATCGGCTCCTTCGCCACCTCCGTGATTACGGCGCCGCTGGCGGAGTTGCTGGGCTGGCGTCCGGCCATCGCGGCCTGCGCCGTCTTTGCGGTCGCGGCAGCTGCTGTGTGGGTTCCGGCCGCCGGCAGCAGATCGTACCGGCCCCAGGCGATCCCCGGGACGGACCTCACCCGAGCTTCGAGGCGGCCGGCGTCCCGCTGGATTACCGTGGCGCTGACCGTGGGATTCGCCGGCCAGGCGTTCTCCTACTACGGGGTAACCGCCTGGCTGCCCAGCCTCCTTTCCGACGAACTGGGCCTGGCGCCGTCGGCGGCCGGGGCCGGCTCCTCGCTGTTCCAGATCCTGGCAATTACGGGTAGCCTCGGCGTGCCCTTCGCGGCGCGCATCGCCAGCACGACGACGGTCGGACTCACTCTCGGGGCGCTGTGGCTGACGGTGCCGGTGGGGCTGCTGCTGGCGCCCGAGTTGTGGTGGCTGTGGTCATCCTTCGGCGGGGCTGCGCAGGGCGGCGGTATCACCCTGATCTTCACCGCCATCATCCGGCTTGCCCGCGACCAGGCGTCGGCAGGCCGGCTGTCCGCCGTCGTGCAGGGGGCAGGCTACTCCTTCGGAGCCGTGGCGCCCACGCTGCTGGGTTACGTGCACGGCGTCTCTGACTCATGGACCGGGCCGCTGCTGATGATCCTGGGCTCCGTGGCCATGTTTATCCTGGGGTGTGCACTGTCCCTGCGCCACGTCCCGAAACCGCATTAGCTGAACAGCACTGGCTGTCCGGGACGCTAACTAATTTAATGTGAGTCTGCGGCTCCGATCAACGAGCCCGCATGCGTTGGCAACGAGCTCGGCGGTATTGGATGACCCCAGGCTCCAATCCGGGCAGCAGCCCCGGGGCGCAGTATGTAGCCCCGGCCACGCCGTCCGGTGTTCGACGCCGTTGGGGTGGTGTTGCCGGTTGACGGGGGTGTATTCCGCTGCCGGGCCGCCGCCCCGGATCTCGGGGGCCCTGTTGCGAAGGGTATGGCAGCCCGGCAAACGGAATTCTGGAAAGCCGGGTCCGGCCGCCGTAAGCGGCGGCCGGACCCGGGCGGCTATACCGCCAGCAGGCCGGCGTCGTCGGTGATCGCCCCGTCGGCGCCGTCGCGGGCTTCGTGCAGGAAGCGGTCGTAGGCCGGCAACGTCAGGAAGGCGGGGAACTCGTTGCTCAGCGTGACCTCCTCGAAGATGTCCCGGGCATCGGCGAACCGGTCGCCTTCGAAGCGTTCTAGCCGAGCGAATTCCTCGTCCAGCATGTCTTCCACCCCCTCGAGGGTGATGACGTCGCCCGCGTCCGTGATAGCCCGGGAGAAGATCCACTGCCACAGCTGTGAGCGGGAGATTTCGGCGGTGGCGGCGTCCTCCATCAGGTTGTGGATGGCCACCGCGCCGTTGCCGCGCAGCCAGGACTCGATGTACCGGATGCCGACCTCAATGTTGTTCCGTACGCCCTGCTCGGTGATCGTTCCCGTGGTGGAGGAAAGGTCGATCAGCGCGCGTTCGTCCGGGGTGACGTCCTCGCGGAGGCGGTCCAGCTGGTTCGGACGGTCGCCGAGCACGCCGTCGAACACCTCGCGGCACACCGTCACCAGGTCCGGGTGCGCCACCCAGGAGCCGTCGAAGCCGTCGCGGGCCTCGCGGGTCTTGTCGGCGCGGACCTTCTCGAAGGCGATGGCGTTGGCTGCCTCGTTCTTCCGGTTGGGGACGGCCGCTGCCATGCCGCCGATCGCCATGGCGCCGCGTTTGTGGCAGGCCCGCACCAGCTGCTCGGTGTAGGCGCGCATGAACGGCTGCGTCATGGTGACCTGGCCGCGGTCCGGCAGGACGAAACGCGGGCCGCGGGTACGGAAGTTCTTGATCAGCGAAAAAATGTAGTCCCAGCGGCCGGCGTTTAGTCCGGCGGCGTGCTCGCGCAGTTCGAAGAGGATCTCCTCCATCTCGAACGCCGCGGTGATGGTCTCGATCAGCACGGTGGCGCGGATGGTGCCCTGAGGGATGCCCAGCAGGTCCTGGGCCAAGACGAAGATGTCGTTCCACAGCCGCGCCTCGAGGTGGCTCTCGATCTTCGGCAGGTAGAAGTACGGCCCCTTGCCCTGGGCTATCAGCCGGCGGGCGTTGTGGAAGAAGTACAAACCGAAGTCCACGATCCCGCCGGCCACGGGGGTGCCATCAATGAGCATGTGCTTTTCCGGCAGGTGCCAGCCGCGGGGCCGGACCACGATTGTGGGCAGCTGCTCGGCCGCGCGGAGCCTGTACTCCTTGCTGTTATGGCCGTCGTT
Organism: Arthrobacter sp. UYEF3; assembly: GCF_040546245.1. NCBI lineage: Bacteria > Bacillati > Actinomycetota > Actinomycetes > Micrococcales > Micrococcaceae > Arthrobacter > Arthrobacter sp. UYEF3. The sequence continues at coordinate 9,773 of NZ_JBEPNK010000009.1, read as the reverse complement.
TGACGTGAAGTCGATCCTTCGCTCCAGCGCATCGGTGAGGTTGAGCTGGCCCTGGATGACGTTGCGCCAGGACGGCGTGGAGGAGTCTTCCATGTCCGCGAGCCAGACCTTGGCGCCGGAGTTCAGCGCATTGATGGTCATCTTCTTGTCCACCGGGCCGGTGATCTCCACGCGGCGGTCTTCCAGGCCCGGCGCCGGGGGAGCGACGCGCCAGTCCGGGTCGTTGCGGGTGGATTCAGTTTCGGGAAGGAACCGCGGATCCTGGCCCCTGCTGATTTGCTGGCGCCGCTCCTGCCGCGCCCGCAACAGCTCCTGCCGTCGCGCCGCCGTCGCCTTGTGCAGCTTGGCCACGAATTCCAGGGCGTCGGGCGTGAGCACCTCTTTCTGCCGGCAGATGGGCTGCGCGGTCAGCGTGATCCCGTTGATGGTGAAGTTGTCGGTGAAGCTGTTCATCGGAGTATCTCCTTGAATGTCCCTCGTTGCCCTACCACTTATGGTCCCCACGGGCGTCCAATGAGGACCATAAGTGATAGGGCAGCGGGCGGGAAGCGTTAGTGGAACTGGCCTTCTTCGGTGGATCCCACCAGGGCCAGGGTGGATGCGTTCGGGTTGAGCGCGGTGGCGATGTCGTCGAAGTAGCCGGTGCCGACTTCGCGCTGGTGCTTGGTGGCGGTGTAGCCGCGGGACTCAGAGGCGAATTCCTTCTCCTGCAGCTCGACGTAGGCGCTCATGCCTTCACGGGCGTAACCGTGGGCGAGGTCGAACATCGAGTAGTTCAGGGCGTGGAAACCGGCCAGGGTGATGAACTGGAAAGTGAAGCCCATGGCGCCGAGTTCACGCTGGAACTTCGCGATCGTGGCGTCGTCGAGGTGCTTGCGCCAGTTGAACGACGGCGAGCAGTTGTAGGAGAGCATCTGGTCCGGGAACTCGGCCTTGACGGCCTCGGCGAACTTGCGGGCCAGCTCCAGGTCCGGGGTGCCGGTCTCCATCCAGATGAGGTCGGAGTACGGTGCGTAGGCCTTGGCGCGGGCAATGCAGGGTTCGATTCCGTTGCGGACCTTATAGAAGCCCTCCGGGGTACGGACCGGCTGTCCGCCTTCGCGGAGGATGAATTCCTGGTCACGCGGATCGACGTCGGAGGTGATCAGGGTGGCTGCTTCCGCGTCGGTGCGGGCGATGATAATGGACGGGGTGCCGGCGACGTCGGCGGCCAGGCGGGCGGCGTTCAGCGTGCGGACGTGCTGCTGGCTGGGGATCAGGACCTTGCCGCCGAGGTGGCCGCACTTCTTCTCCGAGGCGAGCTGGTCTTCCCAGTGCACGCCCGAGGCGCCGGCCTGGATCATAGACTTCATCAGCTCGTAGGCGTTGAGCGGGCCGCCGAAGCCGGCCTCGGCGTCGGCCACGATCGGGACCATCCAGTCCTCGACGGTCTGGATGCCTTCGGAGAACTCGATCTGGTCCGCCCGGAGCAGGGCGTTGTTGATGCGGCGGACCACCGTCGGCACGGAGTTGGCCGGATAGAGCGACTGGTCCGGGTAGGTGTGGCCGGAGTTGTTGGCGTCGGCGGCGACCTGCCAGCCGGAGAGGTAGATGGCGCGGAGCCCGGCCTTGACCTGCTGCACGGCCTGGTTGCCGGTCAGGGCGCCGAGGGCGTTGGTGTACTGGCCTTCCTTATGCTCCTCGGTGAGCTGCTTCCACAGCTTCTCGGAACCGCGGCGGGCCAGGGTGTGTTCCTCGGAGACCCGGCCGCGGAGTCGGACGACGTCGGAAGCCTTGTAGTCCCGAGTGACACCTTCCCAGCGCGGGTTGGCAGCCCACTCGAGCTCCAGGGCTGCGGCTTGGTCGCTTGACGTGTCCTGGCCGGACGGCTGCTGGGTGGGCTCAAATGCTGCAGTCATTGCTGATCTCCTTCATGGGGCCCGGTGACCGGCCTGTGCTGCGACTCTGCAGCTCCAAGCCGGCGGCTCCGGTGCGGTGGTTCTTTCCGTAAGATCTACTTTTCTGTACTTTCGAGGGGCTCTCTAGACCAAGACCGTGGAAAGAAATGCACTTCTTCGCGTATTCTCAAGAAATGCACCCCGCCAGCTGGAACCGCCCCGCCTCATCAGCCGCCTCACCCGCCGCCCCGGAGGTGGACGTGATCAGCATGGGCCGCCGCGTCCGGCACCTGCGCAAGGCGGGCGGTCTGACCCTCGATGACCTGAGTGCCGCCGTCGGCACCGCCCCGAGCCAGCTGAGCCTGATCGAAAACGGGAAACGCGAGCCCAAGCTCGGCCTGCTCCAGCAACTCGCGGCGGCGCTCAGCGTTAGCATCGACGAACTGCTCGGCGCCGAACCGCCCAACCGTCGGGCAGCCCTGGAAATAGAACTGGAACGCTACCAGCGCAGCCCGATCTACGAGTCCTTGAAACTGCCGAAAATCCGCATCAGTTCGCGTCTGCCCATGGACGTGCTGGAGTCCATGGTGGGGCTGCAGCATGAGCTGGAACGCCGTCTCAACGAACAGGTTGCCACACCGGAAGAGGCCCGCCGCGCCAACGGAGAGCTGCGGGCCATGATGCGCGAACGCAACAACTACTTCCCGGAGTACGAGGCCGAGGCGCAGAAGGTCCTGGCCTCGGTGGGCCACACGTCCGGCCCGCTGTCCCACCACGTCATCGCGGACGTTGCAGGGCATCTTGGGTTCAGCCTGCACCATGTCAGCGACCTGCCGCATTCCACTCGTTCCGTAACGGACCTGAAGAACCGCAGAATTTACCTCACGCAGAACGCCCGCAGCGACCACGACCCCCGTTCGGTGCTGCTCCAGGCCCTGGGCCACTACGTGCTGGGCCACCAGACGCCCACGAACTACGGGGATTTCCTGATGCAGCGCGTCGCCACGAACTACTTTGCCGCAGCGCTGCTGCTGCCGGAGCAGGCCACTGTGGAGTTCCTGCAAAAAGCGAAGCAGGCCAAGGAAATCGCGGTGGAAGACATCCGGGACGCGTTCGCGGTGTCCTACGAGACCGCCGCGCACCGCTTCACCAACCTCGCCACCCAGCATCTGGACCTCCGCACGCACTTCCAAAAGACCCACCAGAGCGGCATTATCTACAAGGCCTATGAGAACGACGGCGTGACGTTCCCACAGGACCATACGGGCGCGATTGAGGGCCAGTTCTCCTGTCGGAACTGGACCTCCCGGGTGGTGTTCGACGTGCCGGACAAGTTCAGCGCGTACAACCAGTACACCGATACGCCGGCCGGTACCTACTGGTGCACGGCGCGGACGGAGCGCTCCGCAAACGGTGAGTTTTCGCTCTCCGTGGGGGTGCCCTACGCCCAGGTGAAGTGGTTCCGCGGTCGCGACACCACGGAGCGGTCCAAGTCGACCTGCCCGGATGAGAGCTGCTGCAAACGTCCGCCGGCCGCCCTGGCCTCGGAATGGGCCGGCAACGCGTGGCCCTCGGCCCGGGCGCACTCGCATCTCCTCGCCGCAATGCCGCCCGGCGCGTTCCCCGGTGTGGACGAGACCGAGGTTTACTCGTTCCTGCAAGCTCACTCCGGCAGCTGAACTTCCGGACTAGGAGATTCTGAGATGCAAAGCGATATCGGGCCCTTCAGCACAGGTCCTGCTCCCGGCGACACAGAGACACCTGTCGGAAGGCCGGCGGGAAGAGCGGCGGCCACCAGAACTGGTTAGGTCTCAACCGAAGGGTTTCCTGCCGGGGCAGGTACTCCTCGGTATCGACCTGCGCGGCGCCCGACGACGCGGCGCAAGGTCCGCCACGGCTGTCACAATCCGTTTCCGGACACTTTCTGGCCGGATTTAGCGAAAATGCCTTGACAGTGTCGTACATCACTCGTACCTTGATTGTGGGATCCCAAATTGGGATCCCAAAACAACGAAGTAGCTGGTCCGCTCCCGTTTGTATGCGAGTTTCAGCTTTTGTCCCCCGTGCCACGGGCCGATTCCCTTGCCCTCCCGGCGCGTCCGTTCTCATTCGTACCTTTCCCCATCCGTAAACTTCCCCGTGAAGGAGAAGCTGTGTCCATTCCACACACCGAAACAGCGGCGACGTCCCTTGAAGGCCCGTCCACAGATGCCACCACGCTCGAACCACAGAAGGACGGGGTGCAGCGCCGCACCAACGTCCGCTGGAAAATGTTCCTGCTCCTGCTGGTCCTCGTCGCCGTGAATTACATCGACAGGGGTTCCATCTCGGTGGCCCTGCCGATCATCCAGAAGGAATTCAATCTCGCCCCGGAGCTGGTCGGCCTGCTGCTGTCCGCCTTCTTTTGGACCTATGCCCTGATGCAGATCCCGGTCGGATTGTTGATTGACAAATTCGGGCCCCGCAGGGTTATGACCGCGTCCTGCATCGGCTGGGGTGCGGCTACGGCAGCCTCCGGTATGGCGGGCGGCTTCCTGAGCATGTTCATCGCCCGCATGGGCATCGGCGTCACCGAGGCGGGCGTGATGCCCGCCGGCGGAAAGCTGAACGCCATCTGGATGCACAAATCCGAACGCGGCCGCGGTGCCACCATTCTGGATGCAGGCGCTCCCCTCGGCGCCGGGCTCGGCGGCATCCTTATCGCAGGGCTGATTGCATCGACCGGCAGTTGGCGCTGGTCCTTCGTGGTTGCGGGGGCTGCCACTGTGCTCATGGGCCTGGCCGTCTGGTGGTACGTAAGGGACAATCCCCGCGAACACCGCGGCGTCAACGAAGCCGAAGCCGCCTACATCGAGGCCTCCCACGCAGCAGAGGACGCTGAGGCGAAGCTCGACGGCAGCCAGGGCAAAAGGGCCTTGCTCCCTTACTTGAAGTTCCGGTCTTTCTGGGCCATGTGCTTCGGCTGGCTGGGCTTCAACGGCGTTTTTTACGGGTTGCTGACGTGGGGGCCGCTGTATCTGGCCCAGGCCAAGGGTTTTGACCTTAAGACCATCGGCTGGTCCACCTTTGTGATTTTCGGGGCCGGCTTTGTCGGAGAAATCCTCGGCGGCACCATCGCGGACAAGTGGCGCAACTCCGGAGCCTCAGCCAACGTCGTTATGCGGACCCTCCTGGGCATCTCCAGCGTCGTGGTGATCGGCGGACTCATCGGAGTGACCGTTGTTGCCGACTCGACGACCGCCGTCGTTCTGCTGTCCGTGGTGATGTTCTTCCTCCGCTGGGTAGGCTTGTTCTGGAGCATCCCGTCCATCCTCGGCGGCCGGACCAACGCCGGCGTCCTGGGCGGCGCCATGAATTTCAGCGGCAACATCGCCGGCTTCGTCACCCCGATAGCCGTGGGCCTGATCGTGGGCGCCACCGGTTCCTACACGTGGGCGCTGCTGTACTTCGTGGGATCCGCAATCATCATGGGCGCCTCGGTACTGACGCTGAACTACAACAAGCGCCTGCCTGTCTAAGCTAGCGAGATGCACCTGTTCCTGAAGCCGGGAACGCACTGCCACAAAAGAACCCGAATGGAGCATCATGCTTGCCGCAGAAAAATCCCAGGACAAGGAACGCCCCCTCCGCGAGGCTGTCCGGGATACGCTCCGCACGAGGATCTTTGAGGGGCATTACGTTCCCGGCACCAGGCTGGTGGAGCGGGACCTAGCCGCCGAGTTCAACGTGTCGCGGCTTCCCATCCGGGAAGCGCTGCGCATGCTTCGCCAGGAAGGTCTCATCAGTGACCGTGGTGCCCGCGGAGTCGAAGTCAGTACGCTGAGCCCCAAGGATGTCGAGGATCTCTTCGACGTCCGGCAGTCACTCGAGGTACTGGCTTGCCGTCTGGCCGCTGCCCGCGCCACCGCCGAAGACCTTGGCGGCCTCAAAAGTTTGCTGGACGAGGCCGACCGCTGCCTCGCCATGGGCGCGGTCATGGAGGCCCACCGGGCGAACAGCGAATTCCACGATGCCATCACCCGGATCGCGGACAACGGCTTCCTCAAGTCCGCGCTGGAACCCCTTCAGGGCCGGATGCACTGGCTCTTCCGCCATGTCAGCGACCTGCCGGAACTCATCGAAGAGCACCGGGCCCTCTATACCGCCATCGCCAGCGGCGACCCGGATCGCGCAGCCATCCAGTCGGCGTCGCACATCGACAAATATCGTGGCCAATTTCCGGAGGACTTCCGCCGGACAGAACCCACCCTTCATCGGAAGACCTTATGAAACTTCTTGTCATCAACCCCAATATCAGCGAGGACGTTACCGCCCTGATCGAAGCTGAGGCCCTGCGTTCTGCATCGGCTGGAACCGAACTCGTGGTCCGCACCGCCGGTCATGGTGTGGAGTACATTGAAACCCGTTTTGAATCGCTGATCGCAGCGGGCGCGGTGGCCGAAATTATTGCCGAACATACCCGGGTCCCGGGCCTGATCGACGGCGTCGTCGTGGCCGCTTTCGGCGATCCAGGCATGCCGGCGCTGAAAGAACTCGCCGATGTCCCCGTTATCGGGATTACCGAGGCGGCCCTCTGCGCGGCGGCCCTGCAGGGACACCGCTTCTCCATCATTGCCATCTCGAACCGGATCCGGCCGTGGTACCTGGACTGCGTGGAACGCTTCGGCCTTGGTGGCCGACTGGCATCGATCCGCTCCATCAACGAGTCCTTGAACGGGATCGGTTCCGTGCAGCAGGACTTCAAGGAAACCCTGCTGGCGCTGAGCCGGCAGGCCGTCGCCGAGGACGGGGCCGACGTCGTGATCCTTGCCGGGGCGCCGCTCGCCGGGCTGGCCCGCGAACTTCGAGGCCAGATCCCGGTTCCGGTGGTGGACGGCATCTCCGCCGGCATCCGGATGGCGGAGGCCGTCGTCGCCCTGGATTCCGGTCTCCACCGCGCCGGCGCATTCGCCCCGCCACCCATCAAAGGACGCAAAGGGCTCTCCGGAAACCTCGACGCCGCGCTTGCCGCCGCCCAGGAGACCGCCCTTAGTCCCGCACCCAGCACCCAGTCCATAGCTTCCCTCTAAGGAGGACACCGATGTCCCACCAGCCACATCTCGTTGTTGCCAACGCCACCGTGGTCAACGGCTCCGGCCGCCAGGCGGCCCATATCGTAATCCAGGATGGGCTGATCGCCGCTCTGGTTGATGCCGCGGAACCAGTTCCCGGCGCCGCCCGCACCATCGACGCCGCAGGAAAGCTCGTAATCCCCGGCGGCGTGGACGGTCACTGCCACGTGGCCCAGGTGACCGGCCGCTTCCGCACCCTGGACGACTACCGCACCACCTCCACCGCCGCACTCTGGGGCGGCACCACCACCATCATCGACTTCGGGATTCCACGCGACGCACAGGAAACCCCGCTCGCCGCCGTCCTGCACAAGAAGGAACTGGCCACCCAGTCCAGGTGCGATGTTGCCCTGCATGGAACTGTGATCAGCTGGGACGAAACCGTCCCCTGGCAGCTGGAACGGCTGGCGGCCGAGGGGGTGCGCTCCGTCAAGATGTACACCACCAACCGCGGCACCACCATGGCCGACGGAGACACCATTTTGAAGGTCATGCGGGAAATGGTCCGGCTGGACGGCCTCACCTACATCCACGCCGAACACGACCCGATTATCGCTGACTGCACCGAGCAGCACGCCCAGGACGGCCGGATCGGCATCGAACACCTGCACCGGACCCGCCCCGAGCTTGCTGAGGAAATCTCCGTCAAGGAGACCCTGGCCATGGCCGAATACACCACGGCACCCGTCTACTTCGTCCACCAATCAACAGCTGGCGCGGTGGACCTGGTGACCGAGGCAAGGAGCCGAGGAATCGAGGCTTACTCCGAGACCTGCCCCCACTACGTCACCCTGGACGATTCGGTTTATGGCTCGGCGTTTCCGGAATGGTTTGCCTGCTGCCCGCCCATGCGCAACCCGGAGACCGTCGCGGCCCTCAAGGAACGATTGGCTTCCGGGGCCATCCACACCATGTCTTCGGACCACTCCTGCTACGACCTCTCCCAGAAGCGGGAACGAACCGACGACATCCGCGAAATGCCCCACGGCCTCCCGGGCGTAGAAACCAGAATGCCGGTCACCTTCACCGCCATGACCTCCGCCGGGGCCAGCGTCGAAGACTTCGTGGAAGCGTTCTCCGCAGCACCGGCGCGTATAAACGCTGTTCCAGGCAAGGGCCGCATCGCGGAAGGATACGACGCCGACCTGGTCATCTTCGACCCCGCTGAAGAGCGCACCGTGGACGGCAACGCCCTCCACATGGGCACGGACTTCTCCCCGTTTGACGGCAAGGTACTGACCGGCTGGCCCGCCGCCGTCATTTCTGCCGGTCATGTGGTGCTCGATGCCGACGGTTTCCATGATCCAGGGGCCGTTGGCCGCTTCGTGGCCCGCGACGGCTTCCGGCAGCACCAGTCCAACGCCCCCTTCACGCACGCCGCCACTCTTTAGGAGACCCGATGCCATCAACATCCCGAGCCCGTCGGATCGGCATGATCGTGCCATCCTCAAACACCTGCCTTGAGCCCCAGACCTACCGCATCCTTGGGGACCGGAGGGACGTCACTATCCATTTCACCCGCATCCCTGTCACCCGGATAGCCTTGGACGACTCGTCGGACCGGCAGTTCGACCCGGCAGTCATGCGGGAAGCCGCGCAACTGCTTGCGACGGCGGACGTTGACGTGATCGCCTGGAACGGGACCTCCGGCTCCTGGCTGGGTGCGGCCCACGATCGGGAGCTGGTCCAGGAAATCACAGACGCCACCGGCGTCCCCGCCACCACCTCCACACTGGCGTATCTGGAAGCGTTCCGGACACTCGGCACGGAACGGATCGGCCTTTTCACTCCGTATACCGAGGATGTAAATCACGAGGTGATCGCTTCCTACGAGCGGGAAGGGATCAAGACAACCGGCCACCGGGCACTGGGCTTAAGTGACAACGAATCGTTCGCCCGAGTTACCGCGGAGGAGATGAGGCCCGGCTCCCTGGAACTCGCAGCTACTACCCCCGACGCCCTCGTGTACCTGTGCACCAACCTCTACGGCGCCGACATCACGGCCGAAATCGAAGAATGCACCGGAATTCCCGTCCTGGACTCCGTGGCCGTAACACTCTGGCACGCCCTTAAAATCGCGGGTGCACCCCTCCTGGACCCGCGCTGGGGCAAACTGCTGACGTAGCAAGAGCCATCGGCGACCTTCCGTAAACCACAACTTGAAGCGTCGATGACACCTCCCGGGGCGACCCTCTGGTGGCCCTCGTGCCTTCATACCAGCAACTATTTTGATCCGTATCAGCCCATATCCATACGGGCGCGTCACCGGGAGCTCTCCGGGTGACGCGCCCGTTGCGGCAAGAAGTTCCGCGCTTGAGCTCGTGCTGCATGGCAGTGCGTTTGCCGGACGGCGGCAGCGTCCCAAATGAAGGTCGTCCCAGCAGTTGCCCTCTGCGGGCCGATGACAGCCCTGTGGAATATCCGACGCTAGGGTTTTGCGGATCGTCGTTGTGGCCGGTATTTGCCGGATTGCTGTGGTTGGGTCGTGGCCAGGTGCAGTCTCCGGTGACGTTGATACCTTCCCAGCCAGGAGCGGAAGGAATTGCAACGGGTCCGGGTTTGTGGTGTTGCCCCGCTGTCCGAGGTGGTGATGGTGCGGTCGTGGCCAAGCGTTTTCCAGCAGCGCACGACGGCTGCAGTGAGGAGATTCAGCCCGCTGGCCCGATATCGCTGTTGTTCGACGGAACGGTTGTTAGGCGTCGCAGTGTTTGACTGTGGCGCCGTCGGTTTCTGTGACGACGGGCCGGGCACGAAAACGCCCCGCTGGTTGTTTCCGGCGGGGCGT
>NZ_JBEPNK010000008.1:0-139358 GCF_040546245.1 Arthrobacter sp. UYEF3 | reverse complement strand
CCGTCCCGAACACGTCCACGTACGCGCTGACCAACGTCACGCTGCGCTACGCGGTTTCACTGGCCAACCTCGGCGTCCAGGCCGCGTTTGAGCGCGACGCCGCCCTCGCCGCCGGCCTCAACATCGCTGCCGGCCAGGTTGCTCACCACTCCGTCTCCGAAGCGCACAAGCTCCCTCTCGTGGCCGACTGGCACCAGCTGGTCTCCGCGTAAGTTCCAGCCGTAATCGGCTGCTCCGATACCGCCCTTTTGGACCCTCAGAACGGCAGGTACGGAGCAGTCGATCGCTGTTTAAGCCAGCGACCGGGCCTGCTCGATCAGCCGCAGCACCTCCACCGGCTCGACGGGATCCACCGGGAGCGGCAGCGCGGACGTGGCCCCGCCGTCGTGAATCTTGTCCGCCAGGATCCGGTAGAACTCCGGGTACGCGCCGCGCTCTGCGGGCAGGCGGTCCAGATGGCCGTCGCGGCCCAGCAGCCCTGCCCAGTCCGGGTCCTCCACGCCGTAGTCGGCATCCAGCGGACTCCCGCCGGCGGCCAGATAGGGTTCCTGCGGCTCGACGCCGTGCTTAGTGAAGCCGCCGTCGCTGCCCAGGAGCCGGAAGCGCGGCCCCTGCTGGGCGCAGAGCAGATTCATGGAGAGGTGGCTGGTAACCCCGGACTCGTGCCGCAAGGCCACAAACGCATCGTCGTCCGCGGGTCCCCCGGGGCGGCGGACGGCCAGCTCCGCGTGGGTCACGGTGGCGGGGCCGAAGAGCTGCACGGCCTGGTCCAGAAGGTGGGTGCCGAGGTCGAACAGCACCCCGCCGCCGTCGTCCGCCGTTGCCGCCGCTTTCCACACCTTCGTGACGTCCGGCGACCAGCGCTCAAAGCTTGATTCGAACCGCGTGGGCCTTCCCAGGACGCCGCGCTGCAACAGTCCGCGGACGGTCAGGAAGTCGCCGTCCCAGCGGCGGTTCTGGAAGACGGTGAGCACCCGGCCCAGGCGCGCGGCGAGGCTGATCAGTTCCGCGCCCTCGGCGCTGCGCACCGTGAAGGGTTTGTCGACGACGACGTCGAGCCCGGCCTCGAGCGCCGCCCTGGCGAGGGGGGAATGGGTGGCCGGTGGCGTCCCCAGGACCAGCAGGTCCAGGCTGCCGGCCAGTCCGAGGATATCCGCGGGAGTGTCGACGATCCGGGCCGACGGGTAGCGGGCAGCGGCGGCTGTCCTCCGGCCGGTATCGGACGTGGCGATGCCGTCGAGCGAGTAGGACGGGTTGGCCGCGATGAGCGGGGCGTGGAACACGCTGCCGGAGAGACCGAACCCCGCCACGGCGGTGCGGATGGGCCGGGTGGACTCAGCTGTCATGGCTCCACGCTACTCCCGCGCAACCATCCGACGCCCCTCAGCTATCGCAGCAAATCAAGCGACGCTCCCGCAAAAGGTGAGGGAGCGTCGCCCACAAAGCTGCTAAAGGTGAAGGAGCTTCGGAAGGGGAGGTGGGGTTACTTCTTTTCCCAGCCGATGGTGGTCCAGTCCGGAACCTGGGACAGGCTCTTGAACAGGGAGGGCCCGTAATTGGCCAGGCCGGTGCGCGCAAAAGAGATCTGCGGACCGTTCATTACAACGCCCATGGAGAAGTACTTGGCCATGTGTTCCTTTTCAACGTCCATCGCCGCCTTGTTGCGCTCGGCATTGTCGGCGATGGTGGAGAGCTTCTGGATTTTGGCGTCCAGCTCCGCGTCGCCGAGCTTGTTCTCGTTGGTCTTGGAGTCGTAGAACTGCTTGACGGAGTCGGTGGTATCGGCGCCGACCGTATAGCCGGAAACGCTCAGGAAGAAGTCGCGGCCGCCCAGGACCTTGCCGAAGTCGGCGGAGGCCCGCTGGTCGATTCCGACGTCCATGCCGCCGGCCTGAAGCTGCTTCTGCAGGGTCTGGGCGAAGGCCAGCGTGGTGGGATCGTCGCCGAAGTTGCTGATCTTGAAGGCGGCGGGAACGCCGTCCTTTTCCATGATGCCGGCGGCGTTGGCCTTATAGCCGGCGTCGGTCAGGACCTTCTTGGCGGCATCCGGACCGGTCTCCGTCACCGGGTAGTTGTCCTGGTAGTACGGGGAGAACGGCAGCAGCATCATCGATCCGGAGCTGGACTCTTCCCAGTTCAGGCCGTTGAAACGGACCTTGCGCAGGGCTTGGCGGTCCACAGCGGTGAAGATAGCCTTGCGGATGGCGACGTCGGTCATCGGCGCCTTTTGGGCGTTAATGTTCAAGCCGCCGGCGAACAGTCGCTGGCCACGGCGGACCTCGGAGTTCTTGGTGCCGTCGAGCTGCTTGTAAGGGGTGATGGTATTGGCGGAGACGCCGTCGATTTCACCGTTCTTGAAGGCGGCGATCTGGGCGCTGCTCTCAAGCTGGCGGAATACGACCTTGTCCAGCACCGGCTTGGTGCCCCACCACTTCTCGTTCTGGGCCAGCGTGACGGTCTTGGCGGCGGCGTCGTACTGGTTCACCTTGAACGGACCGGCCATCCATTCGGGGTGCATGTCGCCGGTGAAGCCGTTGTTGAAGATCTCCGGGGTGTTGACCGCGGGGTGGACGAACCCGGTGAAGAGCGCATCCAGTGGGTAGACCGGCTGGCTGGTGGTGACAACAACTTCCTTGTTGCTGGCGCCGGCCTTGACGGAGTCCACGAACTCGTAGGCACCGGACGTGACAACGTCGATGTCCTTGTTCTGCCCGTTGAGCATCTTCCAGGTGTTTTCGAAGGTCTTAACGTCGATCGGAGTGCCGTCGTTGAAGGTGGCCTTGTCATTCACCTTGATGGTGATGGTCTGCTTGCCGTCCTTGACATCGCTCTTGACGTCTTCGCAGAAGTCCTTGTTCGGTGTGGCGGTACCGTCGAAGTCGAAGTTCCAGCAGCCCCAGGTGCCGGCCTGGTCGATCGGCCGGTGCAGTGCAGTGTTGTCCGCGCTGTTGCCGTTGTTGGAGAAACCGTTGAAGTCCGGCCCGATGTTGCCCAGCGGCAGGGTGACTGTGCCGCCCGGCTGCAAATCCTTCGCGTCCTTGGCGTTGATGCTGATGAGCTTGGCCAGGTCGCTTCCGGAGTCCTGGCCCTTTCCGGCGTCGGGCCCCTTAGCTGCGCCCCCGCCACCGCAGGCGGTCAACGCAAGCGTTGCCACGACGGCGGTCACTCCGCCGATCTTGGTCAGATTCTTCATGTGTACCCCTCATTTTCTTTCTGGTGCAGTGCCGCGGCTGACGGGTAAGTCAGTCGGTTTAGTGGACAACGAGCATGTCCGCGTCCAGTTCGCCGTCCGGGTAGAAGCAGGCGAAGTGCTGGTCTGTTGTTGCCGCCGGCCCGTCCCGGTGCCCCGCGCCGGCCGCGGCGGCGGTTGGCTCCAGCGGCGGCTCCTGGGTCAGGCACTTCTCCTGCCTGGCGGCCGGGAGCGCGGCGAAGACGGGGCAGCGGGTGGCGAAGTTGCAGCCCTTCGGCGCATCCAGCGGCGAGGGCAGGTCGCCTTGCAGGATGATGCGTTCGCGGGTGCGCTCCAGTTGCGGGTCCGGTACCGGAATCGCGGAGAGCAGGGCCCGGGTGTACGGGTGGCGCGGGTTGTCGAAGACACTGTCGACGTCCCCGATCTCCACGATCTTGCCGAGGTACATCACGGCCACCCGGTTGGAAATGTGGCGCACCACGGACAGGTCATGGGCCACCATCAGGTAGCTGAGCCCGAGTTCGGCGCGGAGCTTGTCCAGCAGGTTGATGACGCCGGCCTGGACGGAGACATCCAGCGCGGAGACCGGCTCGTCCAGCACCACCAGCTTGGGGTTCACCGCCAGGGCGCGGGCAATGCCGATGCGCTGGCGCTGGCCGCCGGAGAACTGGTTCGGAAAGCGATTCACGTGGTCCGGTTGCAGGCCCACGAGCTCCATCAGCTCCATGATCCGTTTCCGAATGGCCGGCTTGGGCATCCCGGAGTTTTCCAGCGGTTCGGAGAGCACTTCGTAGACGGTGAAGCGTGGATCCAGGGCGCCGGTGGGGTCCTGGAACACCATCTGCAGTTCCTTGCGCATGGCGGCCTTGGTTTTGGCGTCCGAGGCGGTCTTGTTGCTCAGCCCGCCGATGACCACCTCGCCGTCCTGGTCTTTGTGGAACTCCATGATTTCCAGCAGTGTGGTGGTCTTGCCGCAGCCGGATTCACCCACGATCGAGAAGCACTCCCCCTCACGGATGTCGAAGCTCAGTCCGTCCACTGCCTTGACCGTGCCGATCCGGCGCTTGATCAGGGCGCCCTTCAGCAACGGGAAGTGCTTCCTGACGTCCTTGAGCTCCAGGACGGTCCTGCGGTCGCCGCGCGGGATCTCGTCAAACCGGGACACCGGGACCTCGGGCGCCCGGAAGATCTCGTGGACATCCACGTCGGCGCCCAGAGAGCCGGACTTGATGCACGCGGCCTTGTGTTCCAGGGTGCCGCCGTCGCTTCCGCCGACCTGCCACAGCTCGGGCTCACCGTCCAGGCAGGCGTCGCCGACCAGCGGGCAGCGCGGCGCGAAGGAGCAGCCGGTGGGCGCCTGGACGAGGTTCGGCGGGATGCCCTCGATCGGCACCAGCGAGGACTTTTCGGCAATGTCAACGCGGGGCACGGCGCCCAGCAGGCCCATCGTGTACGGCATCCGCGGGTTGTAGTAGATGTCATCAACGCTGCCGGTCTCGACCGGCTTGCCGGCGTACATGACCATGATGTCGTCGGCCATGCCTGCCACCACGCCCAGGTCGTGGGTGATCATCACGACGGCGGCGCCGGTTTCCTCCTGCGCGGTGTGCAGCACCTCGAGCACCTGCGCCTGGATGGTGACGTCGAGCGCCGTCGTCGGCTCATCCGCAATCAGCACCCGCGGGTTGTTGGCGATCGCGATGGCGATCATCACCCGCTGGCGCATGCCGCCGGAGAATTCGTGCGGGAAGGCCTTGAGCCGGTCCTTGGGGCTGGGAATGCCCACCAGCCCCAGAAGCTCGACGGCGCGCACCTCCTTGGCCTGCTTACTCATGTTGGGGTTGTGCACCGAGAGGGCCTCAATAATCTGGCTGCCCACGGTGTAGACGGGGGTCAAGGAGGACAGCGGGTCCTGAAAGACCATCGCCAGGTCGTTGCCGCGGAACCGGCACATGGCCTTGTCGCTGAGACCCAGCAGTTCGGTGCCCCTGAGCCGGACCGAGCCGCTAACCTCGGCGGTTTGCGGCAGCAGGCCCATGATGGCCATGGACGTGACGGACTTTCCCGAGCCGGACTCGCCGACAATGCCCAGGGTCTTCCCCGGCAGCAGGTCGAACTCGATGCCGCGGACCGCGTGCACCACCCCGTTCTCGGTATTAAAGCGGACGTTAAGGTCGCGGACGGAGAGCAAGGCACCCGCCGGGGCATCATCTGGCGCGTGCAGACCGGCGACGTGCAGGCGCTCCGCGGTGCTGGGGCCGGTGGCGGTGGTCTCGCTGCTCATGAGGTCGTCTCCTTTCGGCTGTTCTTTTTGGCGCTGCCGATGGAACTGGAACTCGGGTCGAACGCGTCGCGAAGTCCGTCGTTCATCATGGCGAGCGACCCGGTCAGCAGGAACATCACGGTCAGCGGCACCCAGAACATCCACGGGAAGGTCGAAACCTGGGAGGTGGCCTGGCCGATCAGCACGCCAAGGCTCACGTCCGGAACCTTGATGCCGATGCCGATGAAGGAGAAGGCGACCTCGGCAAGGATGGCGCCGGTCACGCCGCGGGTGACGTCCAGGACCAGCAGGGAGCCGATGTTCGGTACGAGGTGGCGCCAGACGATGCGCCGCGCGGGGATGCCCATGTACTGCGCGGCTTTCACGAAGTCGCGCTGCATCAGCGACATCGACAGGGAACGGATCAACCGCGCTGTTCCCATCCAGCTGAAGACCAGCAACACGATGATCAGCAGCAGCCAGCTGGGGAGGTTCTTCTTCAGCCCCTCTCCCCCACCGCTGGTCGCCACGGCAACCACCAGGAGGGCCGGCATCATGATCAGGGCTTCCAGGACGAACAGCATGACCTTGTCCACCTTGCCGCCGAAGTAGGCCATAGTGCAGCCGTACACCGCGGCGATCAGCACGGACACGAGCCCCACCACCAAGCCAATCAGGACGGAGACCCGGGTGCCTTCCACGGTCAGGGCGTAAAGGTCGATGCCCGCCTGGGAGGTACCCAGCAGGTGTTCCGTCGAGGGAGCCATGCCGATGTTAAGCGAGTCGATCGTCTCCTTATCCCAGCTGGAGAAGGTGCCTCCGATCAAGGAGAGCAGTGTCAGCAGCGCGAAGATGACCAGGCCGGCGACGGCGGTCTTGTTGCGCAGGAACCGGCGCAGGATGATCGTCGACTTCGCGATGACGACGTCGTTGTTCTCGATTTTTGCCTCTTCGGCAACCGCGGCGGGGTCGACGGTATTTAGGTTTGTCATGGCTATTGCACCCGTACTCTCGGGTCGACAAGGGTAGTCGCGAAGTCGGCGAGGATCGCGCCGATCGCGAAAATCACGGAACCGTAGGCGAGTGTGGCTGTGGCAGCGTTGACGTCCTGCAGGGCAATGGCGTCGATGCTCCAGGAGCCGACGCCGTGCCAGGCGAAGATCTTCTCCGCGAAGAAGCCGCCGGCAAAGATCGCTGGGATGGTGAAGGCGATGCTCTGGGCCACCGGGATGAAGGAGACGCGCAGGGCGTGCCGCGTGATCGCCTGGTTGCGGGTCAGGCCCTTGGCGCGGGCGGTGCGGACGAAGTCGGCGTTGACGTTGTCCAGCAGGTACTGCCGCTGGGCGATCTGGTAGGCACCCCAGCCCACGATCGTGATTGCGAAGGTGGGAACGGCGTAGTGGGCCAGCATGTCGACGAACTGGGCCCAGCCGTCACCGTCCATCCCCGGGGTGGAGATCCCGGTGACAAAAAAGATGCGTTCGCCTACGGTTTCGTTGATGTTGATGGCGCCCAGCTGGACCAGGAAGTATGCGATCGGGGCCGGCACGATGTAAACGAGGTAGCTGTACGAGGTGATCGCGCGGTCGGAGAATTTGTACTGCCGGGCGGCGGTGTAGACGCCCAGGGCGACGCCGATGATCAGGGTGAGGATGATCGAGGCCAGGAACAACCGGGTGGAGATCCAGACCCGGTCACCGAATTCCGCGTTGACGAACGCGCCGTTGGGGCTGCGTCCCCAGTCCCAGCGGGTGACGATGCCGGTCAGCCAGTCCACGTACCGTTCCCAGGGGCCCAGGGCCGGATCGAGGCCTTTGAGCCGGAAAGAGTTGGCCACCTGCTCGGGCGTGGGGCGCGGGATCTTCTCCTGCTCCAGCAGCGCAGGTTGCAGGCTGGTAACGGCCAGGAAATACCCGGCACTGGTGGTCAGGAAGATCATGAACACATAGGTGACGGCACGTTTGGCAAGGTATCGAAGCATGGGACTAGTTCAGGATTGCCGTTGCCTGCGGAATGTGAGGCGTGACCGGACCGGCCGGACCAACGTGTCCGGGCGCCGGGGTTGTTACAACGTTCACAGCAAAGATCCTTCCGTTGTCCCCTTCGGGCGCGGGTTGTCCACAGCCGATCCGGGATCAGTGCCAGCGGGTGCCTGGCCGCCCACAGGCCTTCGGCCAACCCTTGACGGGCTATGTTGCGGGTCACATTCCAGAGGAAACTACCACATAAGGATCACGGGCAGACGGGCGAACCGGCGGGAAGCGGTATTAGGACTACCAGATCGTTATGAATAATTCCCTTGAATTGATTTGACTTGGCAGACGGCATTTGGGTTCGCTAGTCTACGTGCCCCGCACAACGCGCGTGGCCAGCTCGCGCCACGATTCCACGAGGCTGCCGGGAGACATGCCATGGACCCGGACCGAGTGCAGAATGCGCTCCGGCTCAAGCGTCGCAGCCAGGGCGCCTGCCATCAGCCAGGGGTCCGCGCTCATCCCGGCCTCGCGCAGCAGGAGTTCCAGATGCCGGCGCCACAGGACCGCGGCGGGCACGTCGAAGCGGTTGTAAGCCGACGCGTCGGCCGCCCGGGCGAGTTCGCCGAATTCGAGCACCCAGCCGATGCGTTCCGCGCCACAGGCCAGCAGCCGCTCCAGGGGCGGGGCACCCGGCCCCAGCGGCGGCGGCCCGAACATGAACCCGGCCTGGAACTGGGCCTCGGCCTCACTGAGCAGACTCATCATCAGGCCGGCGCGGCTGCCGAACCGCCGGAACACGGTCCCCTTGCCCACGCCGGCCCGCGCGGCGAGGGAATCCATGGTGAGACCGTCCGCACCGCACTCCTCGATGAGGTCCCGGGCGGCACTGAGCAGCAATTTACGGTTGCGGGCGGCATCCCGGCGCTCGGACTCGGCGGCGGGCTGCCCGCCGGGCCGGTGACCGGCGCGGGCGCTGGCGGCGCTGGGGGCGCTACGGGCGGCGGCGGAGTGGACGGCCTCCACGCGCGGTCGGATTGGGATGAGGCTCACAGTGCCCATTGTAGCCTCGGGGAATAATAAGCGGACCGCAGTCCGTTTAGCATTCATGAAGGCCTCACCAGCCTCCGCGACCATCCAGCCGCCGGAATCTCCGCGGCGTTCTGCAAGGAGTTCACATGACCACCAATACCGTTCTCACCCTGGTCGGCAGCCTCCGCGCCGGCTCCACTAACGCCCAGCTCGCCGAAGCCATCCAGCTCAACGCTCCGGAGCAGGTGGAGGTCCTCATCCACGAGAGCCTCGGCAACATCCCGTTCTACAACGAGGACATCGACGTTGAGGGCCAGATTCCCGCCGCCGCCGCCGCACTGCGTGCCGCCGCCAACGACGCCGACGCTCTGCTGCTTGTCACCCCGGAGTACAACGGCACCGTTCCGGCACCGCTCAAGAACGCCATCGACTGGCTGTCCCGCCCCTTCGGCGCCGGAGCCCTCAGCGGCAAGCCCACCGCCGTCGTCGGGACCGCATTCGGCCAGTACGGCGGCGTCTGGGCCCAGGACGAAGCCCGCAAGGCTGTCGGCATCGCCGGCGCCAAGGTGCTTGAAGACGTAAAGCTCGCCGTCCCCGGCTCGATGGTCCGGTTCGCCGAGGTCCACCCGAAGGACGACGCCGAGGTAGTGGAGCAGATCAAGGGCGTGTTCGAGGCCCTCGCCGCAGCCCGAGCCGGCGAAGCAGACGAAGCAGGCGAAGCAACCCGCGCCGGCGAAGCAGCCTAAGCAGGCGAAGCAACCAACGACACCCCCGGCAGCAACGGCTGCCGGGGGTGTTCTGTGTCCCGGGGGCGGTCTACGCCCTCCGCCAAACTGGAGTCAACAAAAGTTTTCCCCAAGGCAACGATGAGCTGTATCCTACAGATGTGACCCACGAAACACTTGATGCCGCCGCAAGACTTCTTCCGGCCGAGGCAATTGACGCAATCGAACGTGCGGCTACGTCCGCCCACCGCCACGAGAGGCTTTTCTCGGAGCGCGCAGCAAATATCAAG
Source organism: Arthrobacter sp. UYEF3 (assembly GCF_040546245.1). Taxonomy (NCBI): domain Bacteria; kingdom Bacillati; phylum Actinomycetota; class Actinomycetes; order Micrococcales; family Micrococcaceae; genus Arthrobacter; species Arthrobacter sp. UYEF3. The sequence continues at coordinate 129,885 of NZ_JBEPNK010000008.1, read as the reverse complement.
CAGTCAGCCGTTCGGGACGTCTTCGACATCTCCCTGCGGCCGGGCCTCGTCTCGCTGGCCGGCGGCAGCCCCTACCTGCAGTCGCTCCCGTTGGAACGTCTCGGCCAGTCCGCCGCGACAATCATCGCGGAGCAGGGGTTGACCGCCCTGCAGTACGGCGGCGGACAGGGCACCGAGGAGCTCCGCACGCAGGTCTGCGAAGTCATGGCGGCCGAGGGGATTCTCGATGCGAAACCAGAGAACGTCGTCATCACGGCGGGCTCGCAGTCGGCCCAGGACGTGGCGACCAAGGTCTTCTGCAACCCGGGCGACGTCGTCCTCGTGGAGGATCCCACCTACGTGGGGGCGCTCAACACCTTCGAGGCCTATCAGGTCGAGGTGGGGACCGTGCCGATGGACGAGCACGGGATCGTCCCGGAGCTTCTTGAAGCCACGATCACCGCGCTGCAGACCGCGGGCAAGAGCATCAAGTTCCTCTACACCATCCCGAGCTTTAACAACCCCTCGGGCATTACCCTTGCCGCCGAGCGCCGACAGCAGGTCGTGGATATATGCCGGAATGCGAATATTCTGGTGCTGGAGGACAATCCCTACGGCCTGCTCCGCTTTGACGGCCAGCCGCTGACCCCGCTGCGGGCCGGCAACCCGGACGACGTGATCTACATGGGGTCCTTCTCCAAGATCTTCGCCCCGGGGCTCCGGATCGGCTGGGCGCTGGTCCCGGCCCACCTGCAGCGGCGCTACTATTTGGCCTCCGAAGCGGTCACCCTGTGCCCGCCGACGCTCAATCAGATGCTGGTCTCCGCCTACCTGCGCGACTACGACTGGCGCGGCCAGATCGCCACCTACCGCGGGCTCTACCGGGAACGCTGCGAGGCCATGCTCGCCGCGTTGCAGAAACACATGCCGGCGGGCCTAAGCTGGACCCGGCCCGAGGGCGGCTTCTTCGTCTGGGTCACGCTGCCCGAAGGCGTCGACACCTATCCGCTGCTGCAGAAGGCCATCGACGCCGGCGTCGTGTTCATCCCCGGGGCGGCGTTCACTCATTCGGACGAGCCGTCCAACAAACTGCGGCTTGCCTTCAGCGCGGTGCCGCCCGATGCGATCGAAGAAGGGGTGCGGCGCCTGGCGCCGGTCCTGCGGGAAGCCGTCGCGGCGTTGTAGCCTAAAGCATTGCCCTGTCTCTAACCCTGTCTTGAAACCTGCACTGACCAGAACCTGCATGACCAGAGGAGTCCCTTATGACCGGAATTATCGTCGTTGGCGTCGATGGAAGTGAGACTGCCCTGAGGGCGGCCCAGACGGCGCGCGGCCTGGCGGCCTCGCTGGGCGCAACCCTGCACGTGGTCAGTGCATTCGACAGTGACCGCACCGAAGTGTTCGGCAGCGGCAGCGACCGGTGGATTGTTTCTGACGCCGACGACGCCGAGAAGGTTGCCAAGGACGTCGCCGCCAGCCTCCGCGGCGGCGACGTCAACGTCACCTACTCTGCGGCGCGCGGCAAGCCCGCAGAGGCGTTGATTAGTGAGGCGGAGCGTTCCGGTGCGCAGATGATTGTGGTCGGAAACCGCCGGATGCAGGGCCTGGGCCGCGTCCTGGGGAGCGTTGCGAACAGTGTGGCCCACAACGCCCCCTGCGACGTCTACATCGCCAAGACCGACACCTCCGACTAGGAGAAAACACAGCATAGGAAAAACGTAGCTTGGGAGAAAAGCAGAAGCGCAGGAGGAGGCGCCGCCAGCCCTAGGGCTGCGGGGTCTCCTCCTGCGCTTTCAGCATCCGGCGGAGGATCTTGCCCGAGGAGGATTTCGGCACGGCGTCGATGAACTCGACGCGCCGGATTTTTTTGAACGGCGCCACCCTCGCGGCGACGAATTGTTCCACTGCGGCCTCATCCAGCAGCTCGCCGTCCGGTCCCGGCTGGCGCACAACGAACGCCATCGGTACCTCCTGGCCGTCGCCGTCGGCAGTTCCGATCACGGCCGCATCCGCGATGCCGGGGTGTGTGAGCAGCATCGCCTCGAGCTCGGCCGGTGCGATCTGGTAGCCCTTGTACTTGATCAGCTCCTTGAGCCGGTCCACAATCGACACCACCCCGTCGGCCCGCACCGTGGCGATGTCGCCGGTGTGGAGGAAACCATCCGCATCGAGGGTGGCCGCCGTCTCCTCGGGCCGGTTCAGGTAGCCAAGCATCACGTTGGGACCGCGGCACAGCAGATGGCCCGGGGCGCTGGTTCCCTCGGCGGGGACCTCGATCTCCTCCTCCGTGGCAGGGTCCACCAGCCGGCATTCCATATTTGGCACTGTGTAGCCAACCGAACTGACCGGCACCTCCGTGGCATCCACCGGGATCAGGTGGGAGACCGGGCTCATCTCCGTCATGCCGTAGCCCTGGAGGACCCGGCAGCCCAGCCGCTCGGCCAGCCGCGCCCCCAGTTCCCCATCCAGGGGCGCCGCTCCGGACAGCGTGGTGTGCACCGAGCGCAGGTCGTAGTCCGCCACCAGCGGGTGCTTGGACAGCGCCACGGCTACCGGCGGGGCGATGAAGAGATAGCTGCACTTGTGGTCCTGGATCATCCGCAGGAACTCCGCCAGCTCGAACCTGGGGATGGTGATCAGGCGGGCGCGCTCCCGGAGGGCCAGGTTCAGCAGCACGGTCAGTCCGTAGATGTGGAAGAACGGCAGCAGTGCCAGGAGGCGGTCATCCGGTCCGACTTTGAGCAGCCCGCGTGACTGCTCCACGTTGGCCACGAGGTTCCGGTGGCTGAGCTTGACGCCCTTGGGCCGCCCGGTGGTCCCCGAGGAGTAGGGCAACACGGCGATGTGGGTGGCCGGGTCGAAGCTGTTCTCCGGGACCGGCGCCCGGCTGATGAGCAGATCCTGCAGCGACGGGTGGCCCTCGGCTCCGTCGAGCACCACCAGCCGTTCCGCCGGGATCCCGACCCGGCCGGCCGCCTCGCGGGCGGCGGGCAGCAGGGCCGAGATCGTGAACAGCCAACTGGCACCGGCGTCGGTGAGCTGCTTTTCGATTTCATCAGCCGTATACAGCGAATTGATGGGCGTGACCGTGGCGCCCGCCCGGAGCAGGCCGTGAAAGACGACTGTAAACGCGGGGATGTTTGGGCAGAGGATGGCTGCCACACCGTGGACGCCCAGCCCCTGGGCGGCGACGCCGCCAGCGAGTGCGTTGACCCGGTCGCGCAGTTCACGGTAGCTGGTTTCGGCGCCGCTGGTGCCGTCGACGACGGCGATCCGGTCCAGGTCGACCTCCCCCAAACCGCCGAAAAGGTACTCGTAGAGACTGACGTCAGGAATATCAACGGCGGGGAACGGGCTCGAGAACACGCAGAATCTCCTTTGATCGGCGTCCGCCGGCTCGACGGCGGCTGCTGCCACTCTAATGCCGCCGCGCGGCTGCGGGACAGGATTCTAAAGATTTGATCGCCGTCACCCCCTGCCGTGGGCAGCCTCACCCGGTTTTGCCAGCTTCGACGCCTTGCGCGGCTGTAAAATTGGGGGTGCCCCCGATGGTGCGGACAGTCCTATCCGCCCGCTCCCGGGGAGAACCTATGCCTACTCTTCAACGACGCCAACTCGTCGGCCACGACATCCTGCTGGCCCGGCACGGAAACCACATCAGCACCATGCGGGTCGACCGAGCTGCCGGGCGGGTGGTCGCCTACCTGGACGACGGTTCCGTGGACAGCGCCCCGAACCTGATCTCCCCGGCGCTGCGGATGCCCGACACGCTCCGGAGCGTCCTGCGCGAGGACTGGAAGTTCCTTGCCACGGTCTGCGCCGCCAGCTTTGGCATGGCCGGCATGGTGTTTGCCGCCGCCGTTGCCATCGCGGTCTGCGATCCGGGCATGACGGAGATGCTCCCGTCTTTTGCCGCCTACGGAGCGTACTAGTCGTCAGTCCAGCAGCAGGGCAGGCTCTTCGAGGATTGAGGCGACGTCGGCCATGAAGCGCGCCGAGAGGTCCCCGTCCACCACACGGTGATCGAACGAGCCGCCGAGGGTGGTGATCCAGCGCGGGATCACCTCGCCGTCGAGCACCCAGGGCTTCTGCTTGATGGTGCCGAAGGCCACGATCGCCACCTCGCCGGGATTGATGATCGGCGTGCCCGTGTCGATGCCCAGGGCGCCGATGTTGGTGACCGTGAGGGTTCCGCCCTGCATCTGCGCCGGCTGCGTCTTGCCTGCCCGGGCGGTGGTGGCCAGCTCATTGAGGGCCATGGCGAGTTCCTTGAGCGACAGGTCCTGGGCGTTCTTGATGTTCGGCACCATCAGGCCACGCGGGGTCGCGGCGGCGATGCCGAGGTTCATGAAGTGCTTGACGTGGATCTCGGCAGCATCGCTGCCGTCCCCGGCGTCCACCCAGCTCGCGTTGACGCTGGGGTTGCGTGCGGCAGCCCAGATGACAGCTTTGGCGAGGATGAGCAGCGGCGAGACCTTGATACCTTCGAAGTCGCGGGAGGCCTTGAGCCGCTTGACGAATTCCATGGTGCGGCTGGCGTCGACGTCCACGAAGATGCTGACGTGCGGGGCCGCGAAAGCCGACTCGACCATGGCCCGTGCGGTGGCCTTCCGGACGCCCTTGACCGGGACGCGCTCGATCCGCTGTTCCTGCGGGCGGCCGGTCTTGCCCCAGAAGGAATCCGCCTGGTCCAGCTCGGCGTCCCGCTGGGCCTGGTAGCTCATGAGGTCCTCGCGGGTCACCTCGCCGCGCGCGCCGGTGGGGACGACGTCGGCCAGGTCGATGCCGAGGTCCCGGGCGAACTTCCGGACCGGGGGTTTGGCCAGCACCCGACTGACAAGACCGGTGATGGCTCCGCCCAGGGTCGGGCGCGGGTCAATCGCTTCGGCAGCGGCAGGGACCGGCCGTTCCGCGCGGGAGACGGCTGCCGGGCTGACCCGGACGTCGTGCGCCTCGCTCCCCATCCGCTCGGGCGCCTGGGCGGAGGCGACCGGGACCGCCGGGCCGGAGATGCGGCGACGGCGTTTGACGGCGTCGGCCTTCGGACCGGACCCGACCAGCGGACCGCCCGCCGGGGGTCCGGCCGCGTCCGACGTGTCCGGCTCAAGCTTGCCGTACATGGGCACTTCCGCCGAAGCGGCGGGGGCCGGCGCGTCCGCCGCCACGGGGGTGTCCGCCGGCGCGGGGGTGTCCGCCGGCGCGGGGTTGTCCGCCGGTGCGGCCGCTGCACGAGCTCCGTCGGAAAAGCTGATGATCGGCGTCCCGACGTCGACCGTCACGCCTTCCCGGACCAGCAGCTCTGTGACGGTGCCGGCGTACGGCGAGGGGAGCTCGACGAGGGACTTCGCGGTCTCGATTTCGCACAGCACGTCGTTGACCGCCACGGTGTCGCCGGCCTTCACCTTCCAGGACACGATTTCGGCCTCGGTCAGCCCCTCGCCCACGTCGGGAAGGTTGAACTTGTTTACGGTCATGGATTCCCCGTCAGTAGGCGAGGGCGCGTTCCAGCGCCTCAAGGATGCGGTCGATGTCCGGCAGGTAGTCTTCCTCCACCTTGGCCACCGGGTAGGGCATGTGGAAGCCGCCGACGCGGATGACCGGGGCTTCGAGGGAATGGAAAGCCCGCTCGCTGATCCGGGCGGCGATTTCGCCGCCGATGCCGCCGAAGGTCGGCGCCTCGTGCGCCACAATCAGCCGGCCGGTTTTCCGGACCGAGTCCGTGACAGTGTCGAAGTCGATCGGCGAGATGGAGCGCAGGTCGATCACCTCGAGGCTGTGCCCGTCCTCGGCGGCCGCGCCGGCAGCGGCGAGGGCCACGGGAACCAGCGGGCCGTACGCCACCACCGTGGCGTCCGTTCCGGCGCGCAGCACGTGGGCCTTGAACGGGTCCGCGGACGCACCCGGCGAGTCGGTGTCGACGTCGCCCTTGAGCCAGTAGCGCCGCTTGGGTTCGAAGACGATCACCGGGTCCAGGCAGTCGACGGCCTGCTGGATCATCCAGTAGGCGTCGTGCGGGTTGGACGGAGTGATGATGCGCAGCCCGGCGGTGTGGGCGAACAGGGCTTCCGGGGACTCCGAATGGTGTTCGATCGAGCCGATGCCGCCGCCGTAGGGGATGCGGATGACGACGGGCACCGTCAGGTTGCCGTTGCTGCGCGCATGCATCTTCGCCAACTGCGTGGTGATCTGGTTGAAGCCCGGAAACACGAAGCCGTCGAACTGGATCTCGCAGACCGGCAGGTACCCCCGCAGCGCCAGGCCGATCGCGGTGCCGATGATGCCGGACTCGGCCAGCGGGGTGTCCACGACGCGGTCGGCGCCGAACTCGGCTATCAGTCCGTCGGTTACGCGGTAGACGCCGCCCAGCGGCCCGATGTCCTCGCCCATCAGCAGGGAGCGCGGGTTATTGCTCAGCGTCGCCCGAAGGCCCTCATTGATGGCCTTGGCGATGGTCATGGTGGTCATCGGCGCGCCGCCCCGTCTGTTTCTGCCTGCTTGGCGGTTGCCTGCTGTCTGCCTGCCTCGTCGGCGAAGCCTGCGCTGTATTCCTCGAACCAGGCCAGTTCTTCGGCCACCAGGGGGTGGGCCTCAGCGTACGTGTTGGCGAACGCGGTCCGGATGTCCGGGGTTTCCAAGTCATGGGTGGTCCGGCGTACATAGGCTGCGAGCTCGTCGCCGTCGGCCTTGACCTGTTCGAAGAACGCATTGTCGGCGAGCCCTTCGGTGCGGAGGTATTTCTCGAGCCGCTCCAACGGATCCTTCGCCCGCCACTGCGCTTCTTCCTCCGAGCCGCGGTACTTCGTGGGGTCATCGGCGGTGGTGTGCGCGCCGACGCGGTAGGTGAAGGCCTCGATCAGCACCGGCCCCTTGCCTTCGCGGGCATGCTCGAGGGCCCATTCGGTGACGGCGTGGACCGCGATCACGTCATTTCCGTCCACGCGGATACCCGGGAAACCGTAGCCCTTGGCCCGATTGGAGAGCGGGATGCGGGTCTGCACGGCGGTGGGAACGGAGATGGCCCAATGATTGTTCTGGCAGAAGAACACCACGGGGGCGTTGTAGGAGGAGGCAAACACCATGGACTCGTGGACGTCGCCTTCAGAGCTGGCACCATCGCCGAAATAGACCATGACCGCTGCCTTGGGATCCTGCGATCCGGCAGCCGAATCCCCCGCTGCCGCGCTGGCCGCGGCAAGCTTTTGGTCGCGCTGGATGCCCATGGCATAGCCGACGGCGTGCGGCGTCTGGGCGGCAAGGACCAGGGTGTAGAGGTGGAAATTAGTGTCCTTGGGGTTCCAGCCGCCGTTGGACACCCCACGGAACTGGCGCAGCAGTTCGGCCAGGTCCACGTTCCGGGTCAGCGCGACGCCGTGTTCCCGGTAGGTGGGGAACAGGTAGTCCTGCGGCTGGCTCGCCCGGCCGGAACCGATCTGCGCCGCTTCCTGGCCGGTGAGCGGGACCCATAGGGCCAGCTGGCCCTGCCGCTGCAGCGCGGTGGCTTCAACGTCGAAGCGTCGGATCTTCGCCATGTCGGCATAGAAACCGCGCAGTTGACCGGCGTCGATTCGCGCGGCGTACTCCGAGAACACCGGATCGCTGCCCAAGGTGCCGTCCGGTCCCAACAACTGGACCATGGGGACATCGGGATCGCCGAGCATGGCCTCGGCCCGCGCCTCGAGCCGGTCGTCCGCTTCGCTTCCGTCGAACTCGGTAGCGGGCAGTTGTGTGGTGCCCATACCGTCTCCTTGTCTGCCGCACCCGAATGCGCCGCAATCACTGGGATATATGCCGGAAAGGGAATGCATTCCAGTCCCGGCATATATTCTGGCTTAACTAGTCTTACTTTATCCGCCGCGACTTCCCCGCGGGCTTCGTGTTAAGCGCTAGGAACGCCGTGGCGCTTTTGTATGGGTCGCACACAAGTCGAGGAACCTGGAGTTGGCCTCTGGCTCACCGATACTCACGCGCACCCCCTCATTGCCGAAGGCCCGGACGGAGAGCGACTGTTCCGCTGCCAGCGCGGCGAATTCCGCGCTGTCTGCCCCCAGATTCAGCCAGACGAAGTTGCCTTGGGCGTCCGGCACGAACCAGCCCAGCTCCCGCAGACCGGCCGTCACGCGGTCCCGCTCGTCGACCAGGCTTTGTACCCTTTCTACAACCTCGCCGATGTGATGCAGCGAGGTGACGGCTGCTGCTTCCGCGATCTGGGACACGGCGAAGGGCGTGGCGGTGACGCGCAGGTGCTGGGTGAGGTCCGGTTGCGACACGCTGTACCCCACCCGCAGACCGGCCAGGCCGTGCGCCTTGGAGAAGGTCCTCAGCACGACCACGTTGGGATACTTGCGGTACATCTCGATGCCGTCGACCGCGTCCCCGGCCCGGACGAACTCCTGGTAGGCCTCGTCAATGACCACCACGATATCCGCGGGCACGGTCTGGAGGAAGCGCTCGGTTTCGTCCGCGGTGAGAATCGGGCCGGTGGGGTTGTTGGGGGTGCAGAGCAGGATCACCCGGGTGCGGGCAGTAACCGCGGCGGCCATCGCGTCGAGATCGTGCCGGCCGTCCGCCGTCAGCGGGATCTGCACGCTTTCGGCCCCGGCGAGGCCGACGCTGATGGGATAGGCCTCGAAGGAGCGCCACGCGTAGATGACCTCGTCCGCCTTGCCGTCGTCGTTCTGGCCGGCGAACGTGGCCAGCAGTTGATTGAGGGCCCCCAGGCTGCCGGCGCCGGTGACGATGTCCTCGGCCGGGACCTGCAGAAACCCGGCAAGCACCCCGCGCAGTTTGCTGCTCAGGGGGTCCGGGTAGCGGTTGAAGTCCGTTTGCGCGGCGATGGCCTGCTGCACTGCTGGAATCGGAGGTAACGGGTTCTCGTTGGAAGAAAGCTTGTAGCTCACGAGCCCTTCGACGGGGACCGGCGGTTTGCCTGCCGCGTAGCGGGGAAGGCGGTCTACCACCGGCCGCGGGCGGAGCCCCATGGCCGGTTTGTCAGATGAAGTCATGCCACCTAGCCTACGTCGCCGCCCCTGCCACGGGGCGGCGCCTATGACAGCATGAGGCCATGCGTTCATTCATTCTGCGGGTCGTCATCAACGCTCTTGCCCTTTGGATCGCCAGCTGGATCCTCCAAGGAAGGATCAGCGTCTCGACATCAGCCACTGCAGGCGCCGTGGCCGACAGCGGCATCACGCAGGGCGCCGACACCATCGGGATCATCCTCGCCTACCTGTTCATCGGGCTCATTTTCGGCATCGTCAACGCCCTCGTCAAGCCGCTGGTGAGTCTGCTGTCCCTGCCGCTCACCATCCTCACGCTGGGGCTGTTCGCGGTTGTCATCAACGCCGCAATGCTGTACCTGACTTCCTGGTTGAGCGCCTACACGCCGGTGCACTTCATCATCGACTCGTTTTTCTGGACGGCGGTGTTCGCGGCCATCATCATTACTGTCATCTCGCTGGTCGCCGGCCGGCTCCCCGGCGGCCTCCGCCGGTAGCGGGCACGCCGATGTCGTTGACCGTGCATACCGGTCAACCGTGCACAGGGCCTAACCGGGCACACCCAGTGGCTCCCGGGCGGTTGCGGGTCCGGCGCCCGGCGCGGGCGGTCGCGGCGGCGGGACGCCGGCACCGCGGTTCGGGCCCGGCGCCGTGACGGCGCCCGGTGCGGGCAGAGGCTCGCGCCGCAAGGAAAACCGGGTCACGGATGCGGTGCCGCCGGCGCCGACCACGGCGGCGAGCGCCGCGGTGGACGCCAGCAACGAGGGGTCCCGGCTCGCCGAGACCGCTTCCGCGCCGGCCGCGTAATTTTCCAGCCGGTGCCCGGGGCCCAGGCCGAAGTCCTGGGGCGGCGGCATGGCGAGACCGTTGGTTAGCGTGACGGTGACGCGCTCCTTCGTGTCCGCGTTGGCCACCCCGTCGGCGCCCGGAACCCAGTCATGCTGGTGCTCCAGGTGGAGGCTGCCGATCCCCGGCTCGGGGGTAATACCGCCCACCGGAGAGCCGGCCGTGAGCACGTACTTGAGATCAAATTCGGCCAGGAAGGCCTTATCCCTGCTGAGGTTCATGGCGTGGATGCCGCCTTGGCTATAGCCAACGACGGCGAGTTGCTCACCCGCCTCCGCACCGGCCTCCCGCAGCGCCTGCCGGATGGCCGCGGTGGTCTCCTGCGAGTCGTAGCCGAGTCCTTCGGCGATGCCCGCCGCGTCGAACGGGTTCGTTCCCTCGGGCAGGCCGCCGAGCTGGGTTCCCGGGACCACGACCACCCAGGCACGGCCGTCGCCGCCGTCGACCTGGAGGATCTCAATATCGCCGCTGTTCCGGCCCACCGCTTCCGCCCTCCGCAGCAGGCCCGCAGGGGATAGATCAACGTCCCCGGCGCCGCTATGCCTTCCGACGACCGTGACCGGGCGCGGCTTCAGGAACGCCAGCCCAGGCGCCATCGAAAGCTCCCGGACCGCGCGGCGGACGTCCGTGGGGCCGCTGAGCGCCGCGGCCACCCCCGCCACGGGAACGGGAAGGCCCAGCAGCAGGACGAGGCCGTGTGGAGCCATGGCCACGCCGCGCTCGACCTGGTCGCGGACACCCGGCAGCCCGAACATCTGTTGACCGGTGCCGTACTCCGGGCCCGCCAGCCCCATCCGGAGCAGCAGGGCGTTCCGGGCTTCCGTGAACTCGTACTCCCGGCGGCTGGCCCGGACCTGGACCGCGATGTGTTCCAGTTCGGCCCTAACCCGGCCGACTTCCTGGCCGGCCTCCCCGACCGCGATGATGGCGTTGCTGCCGGTGCGGTAGGAGTCCGGCTGATAGCCGAAGAGGGCGCGCCGGACGCCGTCGGCCTCCGCCTCCAGGGCGCACAGCCGGCGCACCACGCCGTCCAGGGCCGCAGCCCCTGCCAGCAGCTCCTCGAACTGGTAGCTGAGACCGCCCACTCCGCCGCGGATCCGCAGCATCCCGTCCGGAGGCGGTGCCGAGGGGCGGGGCGCCTCCCCGGAGCCCGACGGAGTCAGCTCCGCCATCAATATCCCGGGCGCCCGGACGAGAGCGTCACGTTCTGGGCGTGCCGCAGGACCGCTGCTGCCGCATCGTGCAGCCTGCCCCGGGCGCGACGCAGCGACGCGGCCTGAAGCGAAATCGTCGTCCGGTAGGCGCGGCCCGCCGGCGACTGCCAGGTCTGGAGTTCCAGCCCACCCAGCCGGGCAAGCACCGCGTCCGCCTCCTCCGCGCACGAGGCCACCCTGGCGGCTAGCTGTTGGACTTCGAAACTGCGCGAGGCGCAGGCCGCCGCATCGGCTGCCGTCAAGGTGCCGCCCATGGCCAAGGCTCCTTTCATTGCCGTCTTGTCCCGGGTTCGACGTTAGGTTCCCGCTGCCGGCCTCGTAACCGGCGCCGCCGGCTATGTGGAAAAGCTTCCGACGGAATGTCACACGCCAGGGTCCGCTTAAGGCCCGGCCGCACTTCGTGAAAGAATCGGATCATGCCTGAAACTGCCGCCACAGCTGAGACCCGCACGCCGTCCGGACGCCTGGCCCTCGCCGCATCCGACCACCCGATCGCGCTCGGACCGCTTGACGGCCGCTACCAGTCGGCCGTCGCGCCGCTGGTGGACTACCTCTCCGAGGCCGCGCTCAACCGTGACCGCGTGGCCGTAGAGGTCGAATGGCTGATCCACCTGACCAGCCACAACGTTCTTCCCGGCGCCGGTCCGCTGGGCGCCGCACAGCAGGAGCAGTTGCGCGCCATCGTCACCGAATTCGACGCCGCGTCGGTCGCCGAACTGGCCGAAATCGAAGCCGTCACCGTGCACGACGTCAAGGCTGTGGAGTACTACATCGGCCGCCGGCTGCCCGGCGTCGGAATCGAGCGCCTGACCGCCATGGTGCACTTCGGCTGCACCTCCGAGGACATCAACAATCTCTCCTACGCCCTGGGCATCAAGGGGGCCGTGGAGGACGTGTGGCTGCCCGCGGCCCGCGCCCTGGTGGCCCAGATCAGCTCGATGGCCGAGGCCAGCCGCGCCGTGCCCATGCTGTCCCGCACGCATGGGCAGCCGGCCACCCCCACCACCCTGGGCAAGGAACTCGCGGTCATGACGCACCGTCTGACCCGGCAGCTGGACCGCATCGCCCGGACCGAATACCTCGGCAAAATCAACGGCGCCACCGGCACCTTCGCGGCCCACGTGGCATCAGTGCCCGGCGCCGACTGGGAGCAGATCGCCCGGAGCTTCGTTGAAACCCTGGGCCTGGACTGGAACCCGCTGACGACCCAGATCGAAAGCCACGACTGGCAGGCCGAACTGTACGCCGACGTCGCGCGCTTCAACCGGATCCTGCACAACGTGTGCACTGACATCTGGAGCTACATCTCCATCGGCTACTTCGCGCAGATCCCCGTGGCCGGCGCCACCGGGTCCTCCACGATGCCGCACAAGGTCAACCCGATCCGCTTCGAGAACGCCGAGGCCAACCTGGAGATGTCCTCCGGGCTGCTGGACGTGCTGGGTTCTACGCTGGTCACTTCCCGCTGGCAGCGGGACCTCACCGACTCCTCCTCGCAGCGCAACATCGGCGTGGCGTTCGGCCACTCCCTGCTGGCCATCTCCAACGTGGCCAAGGGCCTGGACCGGCTGGACGTCGCGGAGGACGTGCTCGCCAGGGATCTCGACGCCAATTGGGAGGTCCTCGGCGAGGCGATCCAGATGGTCATGCGCGCCGAGGCCATCGCCGGCGTCGCAGACATGGAAAACCCGTACGAGCGGCTCAAGGACCTGACCCGCGGCCAGCGGGTCGACGCCGCCCGGATGCAGGAGTTCGTCCAGGGGCTCGGCCTGTCCGCGGAGGCCGAGGCCCGCCTGCTGGCCCTGACCCCGGGCAAGTACACCGGGCTGGCGGACAAACTGGTCGACCACCTGGCGTAGCCGTGCCTGCGTCGAGTTCACCTTCAGGCCGGCCGCCGTTTACGCGGCCGTCGACGACTGGTCAGCTCATCGGTGGAGACTGGGGCTGTTACCGACACGAGGAGACCCCTTGCCGAGCGACACTGCGTCGACGCCGCGGACCGTTCTAACCCGCCCCCACCCGGCCGGTCTAGCCTCCCCTTCAGCATCAGCGGCGGCCGCCGACGCGGCGGCGTTGAGCCTGATGAGCTTCAACATCCGCTGTGACATTGCGGAGACCCTGCCCGGGCAGGCGGACTACTGGCCCGAGCGCGCCCCGGCACTCCAGGCCGTCCTAGCCGAGGAACTTCCCGACGTCCTGGGCATCCAGGAAGGCCTCGAACACCAACTGGCCGTCATCGGCGAGGCGCTCCCCCTGCACTACCGGATGATCGGCCACGGCCGCGAGGGCGGCAGCCGGGGCGAGCACTCCTGCATCTTCTACGACTCCCGCCGCCTGCGCCTGCGGATGTGGGACCAGTTCTGGCTCTCGGATACGCCCACCGTCGTCGGCTCGGCGACATGGGGCAACGACGTCACCCGGATCGCGACCTGGGGCCGGTTCGAAGACAATGGCACCGGAAGTGAGCTGATGGTGCTCAACACCCACTTCGACCACGAGTCCGAAAACGCCCAGCTGCGCAGTGCCGAGGCCATCATCGAGCACGCGGCGAGCTTCGAGCCGGGCCTGCCGACCGTCCTGATGGGTGACTTCAATGCCGACGCCGGAGCCTCCGGGGCGTACAAAACCCTGGTGGGCAGCGGCGCCTTCAGGGACTCCTGGACGGCGGCCAAACAGCGGCTGACCCCGGAATACGGGACGTTTCCCAACTACAAGGATCCGGTGATCGGCGAACGCCGCATCGACTGGATCGCCGTAACGCCGGACATTCAGGTAGCTGAGGCCGCTGTTAACACTTTCCGGCTGGCCGACCGTTACCCCAGCGACCACGCACCGATCCAGGCCACAGTCAGGATCCCATGACCGGCAGTCCTTGCCGGCTGGTCCTTGCCGGGACCCCGCGCTGACCGGCCGCGGCCGGTAAAATCACTGCCATGAAGCTTCTGCTGATCCGACACGGCCAGACCCCGGGCAATGTCCTCGGCCAACTGGACACCGCCCATCCGGGACCGGGCCTGACCGCGCTCGGCGAACGGCAGGCCGACGCCCTGAGCCGCTCGCTGGCGGACGAGCGAATCGAACTGCTTTACGCGTCCACGTTGGTCCGTACCCAGCTCACAGCCGCCCCGCTTGCCGGCAGCCGCGGGCTGGACATTGAAGTGCTGGCGGGGCTGCGGGAGATCGAAGCCGGGGCGCTTGAAAAGCTCACCGACCATGAATCCCACCTTCGTTACCTGGGCACGGTGTTCGCGTGGGCAGCGGGCGAACTGGACCGACGGATGCCTTCGGGCCCCAACGGGCACGAGTTCTTCGACCGCTACGACGACTCGATCGTCAGGATCGCCGCCGCCACCGGCCGGGATGACTCCACGGTTGCCGTGGTCAGCCACGGCGCTGCGATCCGGGTCTGGACCGGCCTGCGCGCCGCCAACGTCGACGCGGAGTTCGCGGCGCGGCATGTGCTCGCCAACACCGGCATCGTGGCCCTGGAAGGTGATCCCGACGCCGGCTGGCGCCTCCTCCACTGGGATGACAGCCCTCTTAGCGGTCTCGCCCTGGCCGACCCGACGGCCGAAGATCCCACCGGCCGTCCCGCCTGACCCGCCGTTTCGACGGTTCCGCGCCGGCAGGTCGGTTACGAACGTCGAGGGGGCGCGGAACCGTCGAAAGGGCTTCACGTCCGTGCCCAACTTCGGCCCCTACGCCGGAAGGGAGCACTCCTCCTGCTACGCGAACACGATCGACTCGCGCACTGCTGGGCACACGGCGATGGTGTGAACTCGCAATGAAAACCCGCTAGCCCCTGTCGCTAGCGACTGCAATGGGCTTTGCTGGAGGTACGGACCAACGCGTCGAGAGAAAGCCGCTACGCATGAGCCGGAACCACACCAACATCCCGGGCCGGAACGCCGCACGCCGGATTCCGGGCTTTCTCCTTGCCGCCGCCCTCATCGCCACCGCCGCGGCCTGCACGCCGGCCCCTCCCAGTCCCGCGGGCACCAGCGCGCCGGGGACCACGACGGCGGCCCCCGCGCCGCCGCCGTCGTCACCGCAACCGCCGTCGTCACCGCAACCGCCGTCGTCACGGCAACCGCCGTCGTCGTCCTCTGCCGGCAGCCCCCAGGCGGCCGGGAAACCCGGCCATATCTTCGTGATCAACCTCGAGAACAAGGACTATGACAAGGTCTGGGGCGCGGGCTCCGAGGCACCGTACCTCTCAAGGACCCTGCGCGGCCAGGGTGTGCTGCTCTCCGAGTTCTACGCCACCGACCACAACTCCAGCCCCAACTACCTGGCCCAGATCTCGGGGCAGGCCTCCAACGCGATGACCCGCGACGACTGCCGGATCTACGCTCCGTTCACCCAGACCGGAACCGCCGCCCTGGGCCAGGCCGAGGGCACCGGCTGCATCTATCCGGCCTCGGTTCCCACCGTCGCCGGCCAACTCACCTCCGCCGGCAAGACCTGGAAGGGTTATATGGAGGACCTGCGGGCCCCCTGCCAGCACCCCGAAACCGGTGCCAGGGACGATCACCAGAAGGCAACGGAGGGCGACCAGTACGCCACCCGGCACAACCCCTTCGTCTACTTTGCCGCGATCACCTCCTCGCCGGACTGCCAGCGCAACGTCGTGAACTTCACGGCTCTGGCCCGGGATTTGAAGTCCGTTGACACGACGCCCAACCTGTCCTACATCTCGCCCAATCTCTGCAATGACGGTCACGACAGCCCCTGCGTCGACGGCAGCCCGGGCGGCCTCGCCGCCAGCGACAGCTGGCTCCAAGAGCACGCGCCGGCCATCCTCGGGTCCCCGGCGTTCAGGAAGGACGGGATGCTGGTCATCACCTTCGACGAGGCCGACGGCCAGACGACCGGATCCGCCGGAATTCCCGGCGGCGCCGCCGGCGGCAGGGTCGGCGCCCTCGTGCTCTCGCCCTTTACCCGGGGCGGCACGGCGTCGGACACGCAGTACAACCACTTCAGCCTGCTGGCCAGCATCGAGGACACCTTCTCGCTGCCCCGGCTCGGCCTCGCCGGGGCCCCGGGGCAGCGGAGCTTCGGCAAGGATGTGTTCAACGCGGGGTGAAGATGCGCGGGGTCCTGCCCGGCCGGGGCTCAGCCGGCGGCGGGCCAACCGGTGTAGGCCTCCGCGAGGTAGGCGCGGCCGTGCCGGGACGAGACCACGGAGTTGAGCTCCCCCAGCTGGCGGGCGCGGGCGAAGTCGTCGGCGCCGGCCGAGGTGTGCAGCATGGATGTCATCCAGTAGGAGAAGTGCTGCGCCTTCCAGACCCGGTCCAGGGCGCGGTCGCTGTACAGGTCGAGGAGCTTTGCGGAGCGCGTTTTGTAGAAGCTGTCCAGGCCTTCGAAGAGGACCCGCACGTCGTGGATGGCAAGGTTCAGGCCCTTGGCTCCGGTAGGCGGGACGGTGTGCGCGGCGTCCCCGGCCAGGAACAGTTTGCCGTGCCGCATCGGGGCGTGCACGAAGCTGCGGAACTTCAGGACCGTCTTATCGATGACCGGGCCCTCCTTGAGCTCAAAGCCGTTGCCGTTTACGCGGCGGCGGAACGCCTCCCAGATCCGGTCGTCGCTCCAGTTCGCGACGTCCTCGCCGGGGTCGCACTGGAAGTACATCCGCTGCACGGTTGCGGTCCGCTGGCTGATCAGCGCGAAGCCGTTCTCCGAGTTGGCGTAGATCAGCTCATCTGAGCTGCGGGGCGCCTCGGCCAGGATGCCGAACCAGGCGAAGGGGTACTCGTGGAAGTACCACTTGCGGTCGGCCTCCGGAATCTGCAGGCGGGAGTGGCCGCGCGAGCCGTCCGCGCCGGCGATGAAGTCGGCCCGGAGTTCGAACTCGGCCCCGTCGGCGTCCGTGAACCACACCGTCGGCGAGTCTTCGATGCCGTGGATGCTGGTGTCCGTGACGCTGTACCGGATGTCGCCGCCGTCAGCTTCCCGGCGGGCGGCGAGGTCCATGAAGACGTCGGTCTGCGGATAGAGCCACACCGATTCGCCCACCAGGTCCTGGAAGTCGATGCGGTGGCTCTCGCCGTTGAACCGCAGCTCGATCCCGTCGTGGCGGTCGCCGTCGCGCAGCACGCGGTCGGAGACGTCGCTGTCCACGAGGAGGTCGACCGTGCCGTGTTCGAGGATGCCAGCCCGCACGGTTTCCGAGATTTCCTGCTGGCTGCGCAGCTCGATCACCGTGGATTCGATGCCCTCCTTGGCCAGCAGGTGGGAGAGCATGAGCCCGGCCGGGCCGCCGCCCACGATCGCCACCTGGGTGCTGATGACTTTTCGGGCTGCCATGGTGTCCTCGCTTCGTTGCGGGGCCCCGAACCGCGCACTGGTGCGCGTGTCAGGACCGGATGGGTCTTCCGGCTAACAGTGTGCGCGCGGAGCGGCCACCCGCGTTACACGTCTTCCATTGAACGGAACCCACTGGCCCCGCCTGTATCCCCGAGCCTGCGCCCGATGCCCCGTGCTGCGGTTTGCAGCGCCGGCACCAGTGCCTGCAGCCGCATTTCACGCAGCGGAACCACGACGCCGAGCGCTGCGACGGTCCGCTTTCGGGCGTCCCGGACCGGAACCGCGATACCCCAGGTATCCGGGTCCACGACCCCGGCCAGCTCGGCATAGCCCTGGCCGGCCGTCGCTGCCAGCAGCCCGCGGAGGTCCCCGGCGGACACCTGTCCGGCCGGATCGGCGAACTGGCGCAGGTACGCCGCCTGGACAGCGGCCGACTGGTGGGCCATCAAGGCGAGCCCGGCAGAGGACGAGTGCACGGGCATCCGGCCGGCGATTTTAGCCCGGTTCGCCACCGAGCCGCGGCGGGACAGCCGCTCCACGAACAATGCTTCCCAGCCGTCCAGCACGGCCAGGTTCACGTTCTGGTTAAGCACCTGTTGGATGTCCTCCATCAGCGGCATCGCGGCCTGCCGCAGGGCCAGCGTCGGAGAATTCCGGTTTACCAGTTCCCACAGCCGCATCCCCAGCCGGACCGAGCCGCCGCCGCCCAGCTCCACGAGTCCGTGCCCGGCCAGTTGCCGGACCAGCCTGTGGGCGGTGCTCAGCGGCAGGCCTGCACGGTCCGCTAGGTCGGAAAGCTGCAGGGCCGCGGAGCCCTCGGGGAAAGCCTCGATAAGGCGCACCACGCGGTCCACGACGGAGTCCCCCGACCCGGAGTTAGCCACACGTCCCGCTTGAGTGAACAGTTGTTTGCACGGAACAAGTCTTTCACCGACCCAAAGCAACTCGCACTTGGTGTGCCTTTGAGTCGTCAAAACGGCAACAAATGCGAGCTAGCGGGCCGCTGCGGCCGGACGGGCGTGCAGGCGGCGCCAGACGGTCGGGGCCAGCACGACGGCGACGCCGACGGCGGCGCCGATGACGGTTTCCAAAAACCGGTCCCGGAGCAGGGTTCCCGCCGGCACCGGAGCCGCCAGGAGCGTGGAGATCAGCGCCAGCGGGGTGACGAAGATCTGGGCCAGCACGTACTGGCGGGCGATGAACATTTCGGCGCCGAACTGGCAGGCGGCAATCACCAGCACGGTCTGCCAAGGGGCAGGCTGCAGCAACAGGATCGCCGCGAGCAGGCCTAGTCCCACCACGGTCCCGATGATGCGTTGCACTCCGCGGCTAATGCGGTGCCGGGTGCTGTGCCCCACGAGCGGCACAACGGCGGCCACCATGGCCCAGTAGTTGTGGCCGAAGCCGAGCCACTGTCCGGCCAGGGTGGCGAGGGTGCCGGCCAGACCCGCCGCCACGAGGTAGCCCACCGCTTCCAGCCGGGCGACCCGGCGTTCCACGGCGGTCAGCCGGACCCGCCGCGGCCAGGTCCATGGCTGGCGGCGGCTCCGGACCACCCGCGAGGACATGCCAATCACGAGCGAGAGCAGGACCGTCAGGACCGCTACCAGCATTCCCTGCCAAAGCGGCGGCTGGCTGGGGATGGAGGCGATGGCCGCGAAGGCGAAGATGTGAAACAGCGATCCCGCCGGGCGGAGCCGCCACCAGGCGACAATCAGCGAGCAGCCACCGGCCACCGCGGTGGTCGCGAGGACCAGCAGCCAGGTACGGTCCGACGGCGGGAGTGCGAGGGCCGTTCCGACACGGGCAGTCAGGGCGCTGAGCAGGATCACGGCTAGCATCAGCGTGCCGGCGCGCAGTTGCAGGACGAACCGCCGGCCGTGGGGTTCGTTCCGCCCGTATATACCGGCGAAGGCCCCGAACGACGCAAAGATGGCCAGATCCAGCCGGCCCAGCAGCACCAGCGCGATCAGCGGCACAAAGACGCCGCCGGCGCAGCGGACGGCGACCTGGTGGTCCTTGTTGGCTGGGGCGATGCTGAACATCTCAGCAAGCAAGTTCGCGGGCTTCACAGCTGGTATGGGACTTCCTTTGCAATCGGTTGGGAACGACGGCGGCGCTGGCATCCAGCTGAATCTTACGCCGGAACCGCGCCGTGACCGGAGAATATTCCGTTCAACGGACGTAGCGGGCCCGGCGGAACCAGTAGCCCCTAGCGCTGAACCTGTTTCGTCATCCTGATGGTCAGCGCCTGCTGCCCCACCGCCACGCTGAGGTGTTTGGCCTTGCCAAGGTGATCGCCGTCGAGCTGGAACTCCTGCTCGTGGTCGAGGCTGATTTCAGCGGACTTCCCGGCGAAGTATTCGACCGACTTGTTTGTCCCGTTCCTGCCCTTCTTCCGGCCGAACATGCCGGCGAGCACGCTGAACCAGCCAAGCTTGCCCACCGGGGCCAGGATGAGGACATCCAGAATGTTGTCATCGAGCTTGGCGTCCGGGAAGACTTCCACGCCTCCGGTGATCTGGCCGCAGTTGCCCACCATCACGCTACGGACCCGCCGCCGGACCGGGTCCTGCCCGTCGATGCTGATCTGCGCCTTCACCGGCTTGCCGGGCAGGTGCCGGATGCCGGCCTCCACGTAGGCTAGCCAGCCCACGCGGTCCTTGAGCTCGTCCACAGTATTCGCCATGATCGCCGCGTCGTAGCCGAGGCCGGCCATGACCAGGAAAAGGTGTTCCTCCTCGGCGTGGTCCAGGCTTGCCCTGACTACGTCCACCTTGATGTCCGCGCCGTTCAGGACGTCATAACTGGCGGCCACGGGGTCGGTGATGTCGATGCCGAGGTTACGTGCCAACAGGTTCCCGGTGCCCAACGGGACGAGGCCCATCGGCTTCCCGGTGCCCGCGAGGACCTCCGCCACGCAGCGGACGGTGCCGTCCCCGCCGGCGGCAATTACGACGTCGACGTCCGCCTCAAGCGCTTCGCCCGCCTGTCCCGGGCCGGGGTCCTCGGCGGTGGTCTCAAGCCAGAGCGGCTCAGCCCAGCCGCCTGTTTCGCAGAGCCGGAAAAACGCGGCCTTGAAATCCTGGCCGGAGGATTTCATCGGGTTGATGATCACGGCGGCGCGCTTGTGCTGGAGCGGATTGTCCTGCGCGGCATTGGTCTGTGGCATGGCGTCCTTCGTACACGTGGGTGGTTCCCGCTGGAAATCCTATCGGGGTGGGGGTGATAGTTCGCGCGGCGGGGCCCGATCATGGACGCGCCGTCCGGACGGTCACTACACTGGCCATGTTGAGGAACTGTTGCGTACCGGCCCGGCCGGAGGCCACTTCGGATCGACCGGGGCGGCCGCGTTCCAGGCGGGAAGGCAAAACCATATGACCGGACCAGAGGAAAACTACTCAGCCGACGCTGAAGCATCCAGCAGGGATCCGCACGACTGGGGCCGGGCCATGGCACTGGCCCTCACCCGGCTGGCGGAGCAACTCGCCCCGGAGGACAGCGAAAACAGGCACGCCAGCCTCGTGGACAGACCGCTCCAGCTGAGGATCATCGACGACGGCGGCGGGGTTACCATCACGATATCGACGCCGACGGACTCCGGTCACTGACGCCCGGACCTAGGTGAAGCTGCACTGAAATAGTGCCGCGGACATCCTCAATTTTCTGTCGTCCTATGCCAGACTGAGGGGGCTACCGGCACATAACTGGCCGGAACACTCATCTCATTTGGGGGAATGATGACAGAGCGCGCTGAATTCGACGCCACTAAAAATCCCGAGTCCTTCGGTATGGCCGAGCCGTATTACAGCCAGCGCTGGCCGGACGGGGTGCCCTGGCCGGATTCTTCAGAACACCGTCAGGCACTCCTGCCCGTACTGCCTCTGCCCAGGACCCGGATGGGCTCCCCCGAAAACACCATGCGGGGAACGCTTTTCGCCGTTGCCGTGATCCCGGTCGGCGTCGGGCTCTGGATGATCCTGTGGAAGTTGGGGTGGATGACTTCCATCGTGGCGTTCTTGACGGCCGCCGGTGCCGCGCGGCTGTATCTCGCCGGCAGCATGGCGAGCGGCAGCATGGCGAGCGGCAGCATGTCGCGGCGCGGGGCCCGCGTGGTGGTCGCGGTGACGGCGGCTACCGTGCTGCTGTCTTTTTTGGGCGGCATCTGGCTGCACCTGACCACTGACTTCACAGGAGCGCTCCTGATGGCGCTGCTGTTTGGCGCTCTGGGCTGCTTCGTCAGCCTGCGGCCGGCGGGCCGGGCCCGCCGCGGCTAGACCGCGCCCCTTAGAGCGCGGCCCGAGGGCGACGGCGTTCCCGGCCTGCCGTCGTCCATCGCTACACCGTCCGTTGGCCCCCGGCGGGCAGGAGGGCTGCGAAGAATGCGCCGAGTTCCGCCGTCGCCGTCAGGGGCAGCACGTTGGCCACGTACTGGTCCGGCCGGACCACCACGACGACGCCGCCGCGGTCCAGGCCACGCAGCTCGAAGACGTCCGCCTGCGGATCCGTGGCGTAGACCTTTTCGAGGTAGGTGAGCTGGAACGGCCCCACCTTCGGCTTGAAGGCCGCCGGCACCGCACCGATGTCGACGTTCGTGTGGTCCTGCTGGTAGATGACCTTGACGTCGAACCACGCGTCGCGGTCCGCGCCGTCGGGGGTGGCCGCGAGCGGGGAGTCCGGTGCGTTCTCCAGCCACGCGGCCAGATCAGTGGCCGGCGACGGGGCGCCTGGTGTTGCCCGGTCCGCGAAAACGTAGATCCGCCACCGTCCGTCTGCCTTGGCCTGATGACCGAGTTGCAGCGGGTTGGTGTCGCAGACCCGCACGACGGACGCGGACTTGAAGCGCTTGCCGATGGGGAATCCGGCGGCCAGCCCCTGGTGGACCGGCTCGCCGATGAGCATCGACGGGGCGTACTGGGTCATGAAGCCGGCAGGGAACTCGGCCGTGTTGACGTAGAAGTCCTCGAGTTCGGACGGGCTGGCGAACTCCTCGGGCTTCTTCGCCATGAGCGCCGACCATTCCTTGTCGAAGTCGATGAGGTTCTTCGCGACGACCTGGCGCTCGGCCGAGTAGGTGGACAGCAGGCTCTCGGGGCTGCGGCCCTCCAGCACGTGACCGAGCTTCCAGCCCAGGTTGAAGCCGTCCTGCATGGAGACGTTCATGCCCTGGCCCGCCTTCGCGCTGTGGGTGTGGCAGGCGTCGCCGGTGATGAACACCCGCGGCGTGCGGGTGCCCAGCTGGTCCGGGAGGACGTCGTCGAACCGGTCGGTGAGGCGGTGCCCGACCTCGTACACGCTGTGCCAGGCCACGTTGCGCACGTCGAGGGTGTAGGGGTGGATGATGTCGTTGGCCTTGGTGATGATCTGCTCGATGCTGGTGCTGCGCACCGCGCCGGCGTGGCCCTCCGGGACGACGCCGAGGTCGACGTACATGCGGAAGAGGTGGCCGCCTTCGCGCGGAATCAGCAGGATGCTGCCGCCCGTGCCCGAGGTGATCGCGCACTTGGTGCGGATGTCGGGGAAGTCCGTGTTGGCGAGCACGTCCATGACACCCCACGCGTGGTTGGCCTGGTCGCCGGCCAGAGTGCAACCGATCGACTCCCGGACCTTGCTCCGGGCGCCGTCGGCTCCCACCACGTACTTGGCCCGGACCAGGCGCTCCCGGCCCTCGTCGGGGCCGGACGTGTGCACGAGCGTCACGCTGACCGGGTACTCACCCTCGCCCACCTCCAGACCGCGGAACTCGTAGCCGTAGTCCGGCGACATGCGGGTGGGCGCGTTGGCCATGAACTCGCCGAAGTAGTCCAGTACGCGGGCCTGGTTGACGATCAGGTGCGGAAACTCGCTGATGCCCGTTGTGTCGTCCACGGCACGTGCGGCGCGGACAATGCGGGAGGGGTCGGCGGGGTCCGGCTTCCAGAACGCCATCTCGGTGATGCGGTACGCCTCAGCGGTGATCCGCTCGGCGAAACCGAAGGCCTGGAAGGTTTCCACGCTGCGGGCCTGGATACCGTCGGCCTGGCCGATGGCGAGCCGGCCGCCGCGGCGCTCTACGATCCGCGTCGTGACGCCGGGGAACTGGGACAGCTGCGCCGCTGTCAGGACTCCCGCGGGCCCGGTGCCCACAATGAGCACATCTACCTCGTCGGGAAGTTGGGTGGGCCGGTCAATGCCGACGCCGGCGGCCGGCTGGACTCGGGGGTCACCGGATACGTAACCGTGGTGGTGGAAATGCACGGGTTTTCCTCACTTCTTTGTGCGGCACAATGCCTGATGGGTGAATCCGGCAGTGGGACGTGACGTTCCGCTGCCGGGCACTTTTGCGGTGCTAGTTGACCTGGTCGGCCCAGGGATCGGCGATGCCGATGTACTGCGTGGTGGTGTATTCCGCGATGCCTTCGGAGCCGCCTTCGCGGCCGAGGCCGGAGTGCTTGACGCCGCCGAAGGGGGCGGCGGCGTTGGAGATGACACCGGCGTTGAAGCCGACCATGCCGAATTCGATTTGTTCGGCGACGCGCAGCAGCCGGTTGAAGTCGCGGCTGTAGACGTAGGAGGCCAGGCCGTATTCGCTGGCGTTGGCGAGCCGGATGGCGTCCGCTTCGGTGCCGAACGTCGTGACCGGCGCCACCGGGCCGAAGATCTCCTGGCGGAGGATCGTGGCGTCGTTGGGCACGTCGGCCAGCACGGTGGGCGGGTAGAAGTAGCCGGCGCCCTCGGCCGGCGCGCCGCCGGTGACGGCCGTAGCACCGGCGTCGACGGCGGCGATCACCAGCGCATGGACGTCGTCGCGGGCGCCGGCGTCGATGAGGGGCCCCACCTTCGCGGCCGGGTCGGTTCCCCGGCCCACGCTGAGGGCCGTCATGGCCGCGGCGAACTTGGCCGTGAACTCGGCGGCCACGGATTCCTGGACCAGGAAGCGGTTGGCGGCGGTGCAGGCCTCGCCCATGTTGCGCATTTTGGCGGCCATGGCACCTTCCACGGCCTTGTCCAGGTCCGCGTCCTCGAAGACGATGAACGGTGCATTGCCGCCCAGTTCCATCGAGGTGCGCAGGACGTTCTGGGCGGCGTCGGCCATGAGCCGCTTGCCCACGGCGGTGGAGCCGGTGAAGGAGACCTTCCGCAGCCGCGGATCGGCGAGCAGCGGGCCGGAGATGCCGGCCGCGCTGGAAGAGGCCACGACGTTGAGGACGCCCGCGGGAAGGCCGGCGTCGAGCATGGTCTGGGCGAAGAACTGGGCGGTCAGCGGCGTGAGCTTGGCCGGTTTGAGGACCATGGTGCAGCCCGCGGCGATGGCGGGGGCCACCTTGCGGGTGGCCATGGCGAGCGGGAAGTTCCAGGGCGTGATGAGCAGGCACGGGCCCACCGGCTTGTGCTGCACCAGGATCTTGTTCTTGCCCTCCGGAGTGCTGAGGTAGCGGCCGTAATCGCGCACCGTTTCTTCGGAGAACCAGCGCAGGAACTCGGCGCCGTAGGTGACTTCGCCGCGGGCTTCGGCCAGCGGCTTGCCCATCTCCAGCGTCATCAGCAGGGCGAAGTCTTCGGCGCGTTCGGTCACCAGGTCGAAGGCGCGGCGCAGGATTTCCGCGCGTTCGCGTGGTGCGGTCCGGGCCCAGGATGCCTGGGCCTTGTCCGCGGCGTCGAGGGCGGCCAGGGCATCGTCGCTGGTGGCGGAGGCGAGGGTGGCGAGCACCTCGCCGGTGGCCGGGTCGTGGACGTCGAACGTGCCGCCGTCGGACGCGTCACGCCACTGTCCGTTGATGAGCAGGCCGGCAGGGACCGACGCGATCAGTGCCGCCTCCCTGGCGGCGGAAATTTCAGGGGCCGTGGCGGCTGAAACAGTCATGGATAAGTCCTTAGAGGTTGCAGCGGAAGGGTCAGTAGCTGGCGGTGGCGCGGCCGTTGGCGACGGCGTTGTCTTGGGCGGCGTTGTTTTCGGCCACAGTGTTGTCGTTGCAGTACTCGGCGGCAAGCGCCTCGGAACTGCGGGCCAGGATGGCGACGTCGGCCCCCACCAGCACAAAGCCGGCGCCGGCCGCGAGATAGGCGCGGGCGGTGGATGGGTTAAAGGCGTTCACGCCGGCGGGCTTGCCGGCCGCCGTGGCGGCGGCCAGGCAATGTTCGACGGCGGCCCGCACCCGGGGGTGTTCCTGCTGGCCGAGCAGTCCCATCGAGGCGGCGAGGTCGGAGGGGCCCAGGAAGATGCTGTCCACGCCGTCCACCGCCAGAATGTCCTCCACGACCGCGACGGCGGCTTCGGATTCGATCTGGACGCTCACGCTAACCGTTTCCGAGGCCCTGGCCAGGTAGTCCGGGATGCGGTTCCACCGCGCCGCGCGGGCCAGGGCCGAGCCCACGCCGCGGACGCCCTGGGGCGGGTAGCGGGTGGCGGCCACGGCGGACTCGGCCTCGGCGGCCGAGTTCACCATGGGCACCAGCAGGTTCTGCACGCCCATGTCCAGGTACTGCTTGATCACGACCGTGTCGTTGACCGGCGGCCGGACCAGCACCTGGACCGGGTAGCCGTTGACCGCCTGAAGCTGGGCGAGGATAGATTCGAGTCCGTTGGGGCTGTGCTCGGCGTCCACCAGAAGCCAGTCCAGGCCCGAACCGGCGCACAGTTCGGCCACCAGAGCGCTGCCGGAACAGACCCACATCCCGGCCAGCGGACGGCTGGCGCCGGCCAGGGCCTCCCGGAAGGTGGAGTCGGGTTCTACTCGAAGCGGCATGTCACAACTCCTAGCGGTCCGTAATCGGCGTGGGCGGTGTCGCCCTTGGAGACCCACATGGGGCGGGTGAAGGAGCCGGCCAGGATGATGTCTCCGGCTTTCATGGCGTCTCCGTGGGCGGCGATTTTGTTGGCCAGCCAGTGGACGCCGGCGGCCGGGTGGTCCAGGACGCCGGCGGCCACGCCGGTTTCCTCCACGGTCTGGTTCTTGTAGAGGATGGCCGAGACCCAGCGCAGGTCGACGGCGTCAGGCTTCACCGGGCGTCCGCCCACCACCATGGCGCCCATCGCGGCGTTGTCCGCGATGGTGTCCACGATGGTCCGGCCCTCCATCTCGATCCGGGAGTCGAGGATCTCCAGGGCCGGAACCACGTAGTCGGTCGCGTTGAGCACGTCGAAGATGGTGCAGCCGGGCCCGGCAAGGTCCTTCTTCAGCACGAACGCCAGCTCCACCTCCACCCGCGGATGGGTGTACCGGTCCCATTGCACCGAGCAGCCCGTCTCCAGCACCATGTCATCAAAGATGGCGCCGTAGTCCGGTTCGGTGATGCCGGTGGCCGCCTGCATCGCCTTGGAGGTCAGGCCGATCTTGCGGCCCACCAGCTTCCGGCCTGCGGCCTCGTTGCGGCGGCGCCACAGCTGCTGGACCGCATAGGAGTCCTCCACCGTCATGCCCGGGTAGCGGGCGGTCAGGCGGGGCACCGGGGTCCGGCTGCGGCCGGCTTCCAGCAGTTCGTCCGCGATTTCCTCGATCGTTCTCGCGTCCAGCATGGCCTAGACCTGGGCGCCGAGCTTGAAGCCGCGTTCCTCGCCGGGCTCGCGGGTGTAGGCGAACCCGTCAGCTCCGATGGTGACGGCCATCTCGCTGTTGTCGGTGCGGAGAACCAGCGGCTGGGGATTCCCGTCGAGGTCCAGGACCAGGGAGGCCTCCGTGTACCAGGACGGGACCACCGGGTTGCCCCACCAGTCGCGGCGCTGGTTGTCATGCACGTCCCAGGTGATGGTGGGGTTGTCCGGGTCGCCGGTGTAGTAGTCCTGGGTGTAGATCTCGATCCGGTGGCCGTCCGGGTCCAGGATGTAGAGGTAGAAGGCGTTGGAGACGCCGTGGCGGCCTGGACCTCGTTCGATCCGGTCCGAGATCCGCAGCGCACCCATCTTGTCGCAGATCTGGATGATGTTGTGCTTTTCGTGCGTGGCGAAGGCAACATGGTGCATCCGGGGGCCGTCGCCGCCGGTCAGGGCGGTATCGTGCACGGTCTGCTTGCGGTGCATCCAGGCCGCGTAGGTAACGCCGTCGGAGTCCTTGATGTCCTCGGAGACCCGGAAGCCCAGGTCCTCGAGGTACTGGCGGCCGCGGGGAACGTCCGGGGTGACCTGGTTGAAGTGGTCGAGGCGGACGAGTTCGCCGGCGTTGTACAGGTCGTAGCGCTGGGTGAGGCGCTCCACGTGCTCGGTTTCGTAAAAGAATTCGTACGGGAAGCCCAGCGGGTCCTCGACCCGGACGGAGTCACCGATGCCCTTGGTAAAGCCTTCTTTGCGGCGTTCGGTGCGGCAACCCAGTTCCTTGTAGTACGCCTCGGCGGCGTCGACTTCGGCCGGGGACTTCACCCGGTAGGCGAAGGCGGCGACGGCGGCGACGGGGCCCTTGCGCAGGACCAGGTTGTGGTGGATGAACTCCTCGAGGGAGCGCAGGTAGATGTTGTTTTCGTCTTCCTCGGTGATGTGCAGGCCGAGGAGGTCAACGTAGAACTCGCGGGACTTGGCGAGGTCGGTGACGACAATCTCCATGTAGGCGCAGCGGACGATGTCGGGTGCGGGAACGGAGGGGGTGGGGACAAAGTTGGTCATGGTGCTCTCTCTTCTTTGAAAGGGGTCAGTGGAAAGTTCGACGGCGGCCGGCGGGCTGGGGACTCAGGCGCCGAATTTAGGGGTATGAACAGTGCCGAGGGTGATGTGCACGGCCTGCTGGTCGGTGTAGAAGTCGATGGAGCGGTAGCCGCCTTCGTGGCCCAGGCCGGAGGCTTTGACCCCGCCGAAGGGGGTGCGGAGATCACGGACGTTGTGGCTGTTGAGCCACACCATGCCGGCCTCGACGTTCTGCGAGAAGTTGTGCGCGCGGGTCAGGTTCTGCGTCCAGATGTAGGCGGCGAGCCCGTACCTGGTGTTGTTGGCCAGGGCGAGCGCCTCGTCGTCGTTGTCGAACGGGGTGATCGCGACGACGGGGCCGAAGATCTCCTCCTGGAAGATCCGTGCATCCGGGGCAACGTCGGCGAAGACCGTGGGGGCGATGTAGTTGCCCTCGGGAAGGTGGTCCGGGCGGCCGCCGCCCGCCAGCAGCCGGCCTTCGGACTTGCCGATCTCCACATAGGACGCCACTTTGTCGTAGTGCTCCGGGTGGACCAGAGCACCGACCTCGGTCTTGGGGTCGTGCGGGTCGCCGACGACGATGTTCTTGGCGCGGGCGGCGTACTTTTCGCAGAATTCCTCGTACACGGCGCGCTCCACCAGGATGCGGGAGCCGGCGGTGCAGCGTTCCCCGTTGAGCGAGAAGACGCCGAAGAGGGCGGAGTCGATCGCGGCGTCGAGGTCGGCATCGGCGAACACGACGCACGGTGACTTGCCACCGAGTTCCATGGACAGGCCCTTGAGGTTGGCCGCGGCGTTGCGGAAGATCGTCTGGCCGGTGGTGGTTTCGCCGGTGAAGGAAATCAGCGGAACGTCCGGGTGTTTGACGAGGGCGTCGCCGGCTTCCTCGCCGAGGCCGTTGACGAGGTTGAAGACGCCGTCAGGCAGCCCGGCGTCCTTGAAGATGGTGGCCCACAAGGAGGCGGAGAGGGGGGTGAATTCGGCCGGCTTAAGCACCACCGTGTTGCCGGTGGCCAGCGCGGGAGCGAGCTTCCAGGACTCAAGCATAAACGGCGTGTTCCACGGCGTGATGAGGCCGGCGACGCCGATCGGCTTGCGGTTCACGTAGTTGATCTGTGCGCCCGGGACCTTCATGGCGTCGTCGAACTGGGCCACGATCAGGTCCGCGAAGAAGCGGAAGTTTTCCGCGGCGCGGAGGGCCTGGCCCTTGGCCTGCGTGATCGGCAGGCCGGTGTCGAAGGTCTCGAGCTCGGCGAGACGCGCCTCCTGGGCTTCGACGGCGTCGGCGATCCGGTTCAGGACGCGGGCGCGCTCCCGGGGCTTCATCTTCGGCCAGGGACCGTTGACGAACGCTTCACGGGCGGCGGCGACGGCCAGCTCGATGTCTTCCTTCTGGCCCGCGGCGGCGGTGGCGTAGTTGGTGTTGGACACCGGGTCCAGGACGTCGAAGGTCTTCCCGCCCACGGAGTCAACGAATTCGCCGTTGATGTAGTGCTGGATGTGGGTGGGCAGGTCCTGCGGAACGTAGTGCGTCCGGGTGGATTCGGAGGTGAACGTCATTGTTATTTCCTTTGCTACTTATGCAACGCGGTAGGGGGAGCGGTCGGAGTCTGTGCCAGGTAGGCGTCCACCGTGGCGCTTCGGTGCAGCCGGGCGGCCTTTTCGATCGTGTCAGCTTCCGCCCCGGCCTCGATGAGCCGCAGCAGCGCCTCGTGCTCGTCGACCGATTCGCGGGCGCGTCCGGGGACGAAGCGGAACGTGGACGCGCGCAGGGACGCCAGCCGGTTCCAGCCCCCGTGGACGAGTTCGAGGATGTTCGGGTTGGGGCAGTGCTCGTACAGGACGCTGTGGAAGTCGTGGTTCAGCCGGGTGAAGCGGATCGGGTCGAAGTGCTCCAGGCATTCCCGCATCTGTTCGTTCACAGCCCTTGCCCGGGCCACATCCGCCGCCTCGATCAACGGTGCGGAGAGTGCCGTGGCGGCGCCTTCGACGATGCTGAGGGTCTGCATCGCGTAGAGGTATTGGAGCGGGTCGATACTGGCCACGGTGGCGCCCACGTTCCGCTCAAACTTCACCAGGCCCTCGGCTTCGAGCCGGCGGATGGCTTCGCGGACGGGGACGGCGCTGACGCCCAGTTCCTCGCCGATCTTGGAGAGTACCAGCCGGTACCCTGGGGAATAGTCGCCCTCGAGAATGTGGGCCTTGATGTCCGTGTAGGCCCGCTCGGACTTGCTGGCGGAGGCCACGGCGGTGTCACTCATCGGGCTGTCCGGTGTCCGCGGAGGCCGCCCAGTCCTGGTACTTGGCGCGCCACGCGGTGTTGAGCGGGTACAGGCCATCAACGCTGTGGCCCTGTTCCACCATTTTGGCGATGAACGATTCCTCGTGCTCCTGGGCGATGGAATCGTCGGCGAGCTCCTCGGCGAGGGCCGGCGGGATCACCAGGATGCCGTCGGCGTCGGCAACAATGATGTCCCCGGGCTGCACGGTGGTGCCGCCGCAGGCGATGGTGATGTCCGTGTCCCACGGGATGTGCCGGCGTCCCAGGACTGCGGGGTGCGGGTTGGAGTAGTAGGTGGGCATGTCCAGGGCTGCCACGGCCGAAAAGTCCCGGACGCCACCGTCGGTGACGATGGCCGCGGCGCCGCGGATCTGGGCGCGTAACGCCAGGATGTCGCCGATGGTGCCGGTGCCCTTTTCACCGCGGGCTTCCATCACGAGGATCTCGCCTTCGTTGACGGAGTCGATGGCCTGTTTCTGGGCGTTGAATCCGCCGCCGTGGGTCTTGAAGAGGTCCTCGCGGTTGGGCACGTAGCGCAGGGTCCGGGCCAGGCCCACGATGCGTTTGTCCGGCCGGGTGGAGGACAGGCCGTCGATGCTGACGTTGTTCAGGCCGCGCTTGCGCAGCTGCGAGGAGAGGGTGGCCGTGCACACGCTTTCCAGTTTGGCCTTCAGTTCCGGGGTCAGGGCCTGCCCGACGGCGGACTGCACCGCCGCGAGTCCGGCGGCTTCACGGGACCCGTAGGCTTCCTCCCGCTGCAGGTCATCGGTTTTGGGCTGCGCGCCGAAGTCCGCGAACGGCGTCGTGCCTTCCTGCACCCGGGTGACCAGCCGGCCCGTGGTGCGCTCCGCGTTGCCGCCGGCCGGCGTCGTGCTGACTTCAACCTCGACGACGTCGCCCGGCTTGGCGACGGAGGCGCCGGCCGGGGTGCCGGTCAGGATGATGTCGCCCGCTTCAAGGGTGAGCAGCTGGGACAGGTCCGCGACGAGGCGCGCGAAGGGAAAGAGCAGGTCCCCGGTGGTGTCGTCCTGGACGAGTTCGTTGTTGTGCCAGGTGCGGACGCGCAGCCCGGCGGGGTCGACGGCGTCGGCGTCGATGAGGCCCGGTCCAACCGGCGTGAAGCCATCGCCGCCCTTGGAGCGGAGGTTGGAGCCCTTGTCCGCGTAGCGGAGGTCGTAGACGCCGAGGTCGTTGCTGGCCGTCACCCACCGGACGTGGCTCCAGGCGTCTTCGACGGCCACACGGCGGGCGGGTTTGCCGATGATCAGGGCGATCTCACCCTCAAAACCGAGCAGTTCGCATCCGGCCGGGCGCTCCACCGCGGAAGGGGCGGCCGCCGAACCGACGACCAGGGACGACGACGGCTTCAGGAAGTAGGAGGGCTGTCCGGGGATCCGGCCGCGCTGGGCCGCCCGGCTGGGGTAGTTAATGTGCACCGCGATGACCTTGCGGGCCGCGGCCAGCGTGGCGTCATTGACCTGTTCCAAAGCTTCTCCTCAACCAGTACAAAATCGTATACGAAATTATGCATAGCTTCCGGGCATCCGTCAAGCCCCCTCCGCTCCCTCGGCGAGTGCCGCGCGGACGCGCCTTGACATGACTTGCATCACAGCTACACTGATAAATCATATACGGTTTCATGTATAACAACCACGGACCGCACTCCCAAATCCACCCTTCCCGGGCCACGCTGACGTGCCAGGGCAGAAGCGAAGGAAATGTATGAGCACTTTGTCGCATCCGCAGCGCAATACTGCGCAGGAGAACCGGCGGGTAGCGTTCGCTACCATCATCGGCACCACCATCGAGTGGTACGACTTCTTCATCTACGCCAACGCAGCGGGCCTGGTCTTCGCCAAGCTCTTCTTCGAACCGGCCGGGAACGACATCGGCATCCTGCTGTCCTTCGCCTCTATCGGCCTCAGCTTCCTGTTCCGGCCGCTGGGCGCCTTCCTCGCCGGACACTTCGGTGACCGGTTGGGACGCCGCGCCATGCTGGTGCTGACCCTGGTCCTCATGGGGTCCGCGACCACCCTGATCGGCGTGCTGCCCACCTACGAGACGGCCGGCGTGATCGCCCCCATCCTGTTGCTGACGCTCCGCATCCTGCAGGGCGTTTCCGCCGGCGGTGAATGGGGCGGTGCCGTGCTGATGGCGGTCGAGCACGCTCCCCGCGGCAGGCGCGGCCTCTTCGGCTCCTTCCCGCAGCTCGGTGTCCCCCTAGGCATGATCCTCGCCTCCGGGATCCTGGCCCTGATGTCCGGCGTGATCTCCCCCGGCGCGGCCTTTGCCGAATGGGGCTGGCGCGTCCCCTTCCTGCTCAGCTTCGTTCTGATCATCGTCGGATTCATCGTCCGCCGCAGCGTGGAAGAGAGCCCGGTCTTCGAAGAAATCGTGCAGAAGAAGCAGCAGACCCGCGTCCCGATCGTGGAACTTTTCAAAAAGCACTGGCTGCTGGTCATCATCGCCGCCCTGGTCTTCGCGGGCAACAACGCTGCCGGCTACATGACCACCGGCGGCTACGTCCTCAACTACTCCACGAATCCCAAGGGCCTGGCCATGGACCGCACGGAAGTGCTCCTGGCCGTGACAGTCTCCGCCTTCTCCTGGCTCATCTTTACCCTGGTTGCCGGGTTCCTCGCGGACAGCATCGGCCGTAAGAAGACCTACCTCATCGGCTACGCCAGCCTGATCGCGGCGGTCTTCCCGCTGTTCTGGCTGGTGAACACCGGCAACATCTGGGCCTTGCTCCTTGGCCTCGTCTTGCTGACCGTCGGGCTTGGCCTGACCTACGGACCGCAGGCCGCCCTCTACAGCGAACTGTTCCCGGCCTCCATCCGGTTCTCCGGCGTGGCCATCTCCTACGCTCTGGGTTCCATCCTCGGCGGAGCCTTCGCCCCGACCATCGCCACCGCCCTGGTCCAGGCCACCGGCACCACCACGTCCGTCTCCATCTACCTGTTGATCGTTGCGTTGGTTTCCACCGGCGCCGTGCTGGTGATCCGGGAACGCAAAGGGATTGACCTGGGCATCAACAACCAGGCAGAGCAGGAAGTTGGAGCCACCGTCTTCGACAAGCGCACTGCGGCCGTCCGCGGCCAGGACAGCGCCCGGGTCTGATACGCCGCATCCAACGACGCGCGGGAGGGTAGGGTAGCTCCCCTACCCTCCGCCGCGGCGCCGCCGCAGGTTAGAAAGACGCAAGTTAGCGGTCCAGGGACGCTGCCGCGCCGTGGGGATTGAAAATTTGTGGTCGGCCACAGCTCCCGCGTTCTTGTGCAGTGGTGGTGGCCGGTGAAGGATTGTGATGTTCGCTGCGGTCGACGCCGATGCCTCCTTGGTGCCGTGTTTTGAGCCTGTGAGTTAGCGTGGTGTGGAGGGCTTCCACGGGAACCGTGGATTGTTGCCTGAGAGCACGGGTGCTAGATTCCTGATTTTCTCCCTGCCCTTCCCGCAGCGAACGTTCATATCGGTTCAATGACGTTGGGAGGTCGGATCAAATGGATATCGTCCATGAGCGATCTGTGGGGATAGATATCTCGAAGCGCGACGCGAAGGTGTGTGTTCGGTCTCCCGGCAATGCGCGGGGCGAATACGTCTCCACGGTCACCACCTGGGGTGCGACCACAAACCAAATCCTGGACCTAAAGCTCTTTCTTGAAGAGCAGCACGTCAGCACCGTGGTGATGGAAGCCACGAGCGACTATTGGAAGCCGTTTTACTACGTGTTGGAAGCGACGTTGCCGGTGATGCTGGTCAACGCCAGGCATGCCAAGAACCTTCCTGGGCGTAAAACCGACGTTTCAGACGCAGCATGGCTGGCCCAGCTTGCAGCGCATGGCCTTTTGCGCCCTTCGTTCGTTCCGCCCGAACCCATTCGCGAACTGCGAGACTTGACCCGCTCCCGCGCGATCGCCGTCGGCGACCGGACTAGGGAAATCCAGCGACTCGAGAAGTTCCTTGAGAGCTCCGGCCTCAAGCTTTCGGCCATCGTCAGTGATCTCACGGGGGCCTCTTCCAGGGCGATGCTCGAAGCCCTCATTTTAGGAGAGCGCGATCCCCAAGTTTTGGCGCAATTCGCCCAGCGCCGGATGAGACCAAAGATCCCGCAGCTCGTTGAGGCCCTCACCGGACGGTTCAGCGACCATCACGCGTTCATTGTCCGCCTGCATCTGGACCAAATCGACCAACACACCAAGGCCATTGATGCGCTCACTGAGCGCATTGGCACGGTGATGGCACCCTTTCGTCCAGCCCGTGAAGCGTTGACCTCAATCCCGGGAGTCTCAGTTCTGGTCGCTGATGTGATCATTGCCGAAACCGGCGCGGACATGAGAGTCTTTCCCACGGCTGCACATCTGGCATCCTGGGCCGGCGTTTGCCCCGGTTCCAACGAGTCCGCCGGGCGGGTCAAATCCACCAAAACCATGCCCGGTAACAAGCACTTGAAGGCAGCCCTAGGTATCGCTGCCATGTCAGCGGCCCGCAGCAAAGATACTTACCTCAGCGTCAAATACAAACGAATCGCTGCCCGTCGTGGCCCGATCAAGGCTGTTGTCGCGATCGAGCACGTCATCCTGACTGCCACTTGGCACATGCTCGTCAACGGCGAGGTTTACCAAGACCCGGGCGCCGACTATTACCTCAAACGGGACCCGCAACAAGCCAAAGCCAAGGCCCTCCGACAGCTCAAATCCCTCGGATTTGACGTCACTCTCACTCCAGCAGCAGCCTGACCCACCATTTATTTTCGTACTAGAGGAACACGACATGAACGTTGCAGCCTTGCTGTTACAGGCGCTCCCGGGCAGCGTGGTCACCGACGTCGCCGAGCTCGGGCAATACCGGAGCGACCGCTCCGGCCACCAGTCCGCCGGAACGCCGATTGCCGCGGTCCATGCGCAAAGCATCGAAGACGTTCAGGCCGTCTGCCGGATCGCTTATGAAACCGGGACGCCCGTCGTGACGCGGGGGGCCGGGTCCGGCCTCGCGGGCGGCGGCATCGCCGGCAGCGGCGAAATTGTCCTATGCATGGGTTCCATGCGGGAAATCCTGGAAATCTCCCCGGCCAACAGGCTTGCGGTGGTGCAGCCGGGGATACTGAATGGTGCACTGAATGCTGAACTGGCCCGGCAAGGGCTGTGGTGGCCGCCGGACCCCGCCAGCAAGGACATTTCGACCGTGGGCGGCAACATCGCCATGAACGCCGGGGGCCTGCTGTGCGCAAAGTACGGCGTGACCCGCGAAGCCGTCCTTGCGCTCAAGGTGGTGCTGGCCGACGGGCGCCTGATCTCCGTCGGACACCGGACGGTGAAGGGCGTCACGGGATATGACATCTGCGCCCTGATGATCGGTTCCGAGGGCACCCTCGGCATTATCGTCGAGTGCACGCTGAAGCTGCAGCCGGCAGTAACCGGCCCGCAGGCAACCATCGGAGCCTTCTTCCCGGGGGTTGAGCAGGCCGCGGACGCCGCAGCAAGGATTACCGCAGCCGGGCTCGTGCCGGCCATCATGGAACTACTGGACCGCCGCACCCTCGAATGTGTCGGCACCTACACCGGTCAGGACCTGCTCGTGCAGGGAAACTCGTACTTCCTCGTCCAATGCGACGGACCGGCCGCCCTGGCGGACGCGGGCGCCGTCGTCGACATCATCACGGCGGCCGGCGGAACGGCCCGGACCACAACGGATCCGGAGGAGTCAGCCCGCCTGGTAGACATCCGGCGCCAGGCGTTTCCGGCGCTGGAATCCCTGGGGACGATGCTGGTGGAAGACGTGGCAGTGCCGCGTGACCGCGTCAGCGACGTCTTTCGCAAGGTTGTGGAACTGGAAGACCGGTACGGCATCATGATCCCCACCGCGTGCCACGCCGGCGACGGGAACCTGCACCCGACATTCGTGTATCAGGGCGGGACGGTGCCGGACGACATCTGGAAGGCTGCCGGCGAGCTCTTCGCCTACGCCCTTGAACTCGGCGGAACCCTCTCCGGGGAACACGGCATCGGCCTGCTGAAACGGCAATGGCTCGGTGACGAACTCGGTGCCGATCAGCTTGACCTCCAGCGGCAAATCAAAACCGTCTTTGATCCGAGGGACATCCTCAACCCCGGAAAAGTCTTCCCCGCGACCGGCTGAAGGCCGCCGCGGGGAAGCGCTAACGTCCGGCGGAGAGATCAGCGGAAATGAGCTCCGCGGCGGCGACGGCGGCTAGGCGCACCGTGGCCAGGTACGCCGCAGGATCCGGCTGCGCGGCGACGGCCTGGGCCTGCAGCGACACGTTGATAGCGGCCACCACCTTGTCCGGACCGTCGTGGATCGGTGCCGCCACGGACATCAACCCGAGCTCCAGTTCCTGGTCCAGCAGGCACCAGCCCTGGGCCCGGACGGCGTCCAACTCCGCCACCAGCTCCGCCCGGCTCCCGATGGCTCGGGGGGTGAGGGGCCGGACCTCGGCTGCGGCCAGGTATTGCTCCAGTTCCGCGGGCGCCAACGCAGCCAGCAGGACCCTGCCCATGGAGGTGGCGTACGCCGGGAACCGGGTGCCCACGGTGATCCCCACGGTCATGATCCGGCGCGTCGCCACCCGGGCAATGTACGCAATGTCCGTCCCGTCGAGCACGGCGGCCGACGTCGACTCCCCGAGCTTGAGCGACAGCTCCTCCAGGTGCGGCTGGGCGATTTGCGGCAACGACAGTCCGGACAGGTAGGCGTAACCGAGCTGCAGCACCTTGGCGGTCAGCGCGAAGGCCTTGCCGTCGGTGCGGACGTAGCCGAGCTCGACGAGGGTGTGCAGGAACCGGCGAGCGGTGGCGCGGGTGAGGTCGGTCCGGGACGCCACCTCGGTCAGTGTCATCAGCGGGTGTTCCGAGTCGAATGACCGGATCACCGCCAGTCCCCTGGCCAGCGACTGCACGTACTGGTCGCTGGCCGCGGGCGCCCCGTCGGCCCGGATGGTTCTTGCCGCCTCGCTCACGTCACGCGGCCTTGAGCGGCACCGGCACCAGGGCCTGCAGCTCGTCGAGGGTGCAGCCGAACGTTTCCCGGACCTGGACGCCGTCGGGGCCGGTCAGGAAGACGGCCTTGTCCGTGTAAACCCGCGTGACGCAGCCGATGCCGGTGAGGGGATAGCTGCAGGTTTCCACGAGCTTGGACACTCCATCGCGGCTCAGCAGGGTCATCATCACGAAGACGTCCTTGGCACCGGTCGCCAAGTCCATGGCCCCGCCGACGGCGGGAATCGCGTCCGGGACGCCGGTGTGCCAGTTGGCCAGGTCACCGGTCGCGGAGACCTGGAAGGCGCCCAGCACGCAGATGTCCAGGTGCCCGCCGCGCATGATCGCGAAGGAATCGGCGTGGTGGAAGTAGGACGCGCCGGGCAGTTCGGTCACCGGGATCTTGCCCGCGTTGATGAGGTCGCCGTCGATCTGGTCCCCGGTGGCCTCCGGGCCCATGCCCAGCATGCCGTTCTCGGTGTGCAGGGTGATGTTCTGCTCCGGCGCGAGGTAGTTGGAGACCAGGGTGGGCTGGCCGATCCCGAGGTTGACGAAGGCGCCGGGCTTGATGTCCCGGGCCACCAGGCGGGCCAGGTCGTCACGGCCCAGCGGCGTCTCGGAAGTCTGGATACTCGTCTCGCGGCTCATTTCAGGCCACCTTCACGATCTTGTTGACGTAGATCCCGGGGGTCACGATGGCCTCCGGGTCCAGGCCGCCCGTCGGGACGATCTCGGAGACCTGGACGATGGTGTGTTTCGCGGCGGCCGCCATGATGGGGCCGAAGTTGCGGGCCGTCTTGCGGTAGACGAGGTTGCCCTTGCCGTCGGCCATGCGCGCCTTAATAAGGGCGACGTCGGCGCGGATCGGGGTCTCGAAGACCTGCCATTTGCCATCCAGGAAACGGGTTTCCTTGCCCTCGGCCAGCGTGGTGCCGTAGCCGGTGGGGGTGAAGAAGCCGCCAATCCGGGCGCCGGCGGCCCGGATCCGCTCGGCCAGGTTGCCCTGCGGGACGAGCTCAAGCTCGAGATCGCCGGCGCGGAACTTCGCGTCGAAGTGCCAGGAATCGGACTGCCGGGGGAAGGAGCAGATCATCTTCTTAACGCGGCCCTCCTTGATCAGCAGCGC
The DNA here is from genome assembly GCF_040546245.1 of Arthrobacter sp. UYEF3. Taxonomy (NCBI): domain Bacteria; kingdom Bacillati; phylum Actinomycetota; class Actinomycetes; order Micrococcales; family Micrococcaceae; genus Arthrobacter; species Arthrobacter sp. UYEF3. The sequence goes on along the minus strand of NZ_JBEPNK010000008.1, from coordinate 91,554 downwards.
GAGTCCCTGGTCGCCCTGGCCGGCGTTGTTGTTGACCACTGTCAGGTCTGTGGCCCCGCAGTCCATCAGGGCATCGATGAGTTCAAACGGCTGACCGGCGTTGCCGAAGCCTCCGATCATCACAGTGGAGCCGTCCTGGATGCCGGCGACGGCCTCGCCGACGGTGTCAATAAAATTCAACATGTACTAGCCCTTTACTGGTTTCGCCGACGGGTTATTCCCACGGGCGGCGGTGACGTTTTCGAGGACGACGGCGAGGCCTTGCCCGACGCCGATGCAGATCGCGGCAACACCCCAGCGTTCACCGGAACCCTGCAGGCTGCGGGCCAGGGTCCCCAGGATCCGGGTGCCGGAGGCGCCCAGCGGGTGGCCCATCGCGATCGCGCCGCCGTGCCGGTTCACGATGGCCGGGTCGATGCCCCAGGCGTTGATGCAGGCCAGGGACTGCGCGGCGAAGGCTTCGTTGAGTTCGACGGCGCCCACCTGGTCCCAGCCGATGCCGGCCTTCCCGAGGGCCTTGTTCGCGGCCTCGACCGGGGCGTAGCCGAAGAACTGCGGGTCGTTGGCGTGCGCGCCGCGGCCGGCGATCCGGGCCAGCGGGTCCAGGCCGAGCAGCCCGGCGGCGGCCTCACTGCCGAGCCACGCCGCGGAGGCGCCGTCGGACAGCGGCGAGGCGTTCCCGGCCGTGACGGTGCCGTTCTCGTCGCGGAACACGGTTTTGAGCCCGGCGAGCTTTTCCGCCGAGGAACCGGCGCGGATCCCCTCGTCACGGACCAGGTCCGTGCCGGGGACTGCCGTGACGAGGTTGTCGTAGAAGCCCTCGTCCCAGGCAGCCGCGGCGAGGTTGTGGGAGTTGGCCGAGAACTCGTCCTGCGCCTCACGGCTCACCCCGTACTTCTCCCGGAGCCGCTCGGTGGCCTCACCGAGGGATACGGTCCAGTCCGGCCGCAGCGCCTTGTTCACCAGCCGCCAGCCCAGCGTCGTGGAAACCAGGGGCATGTCCCCGGCCGGGTACGGCTTCTCGGTCTTGGGCAGCACCCAGGGTGCGCGGGACATGGACTCGACCCCGCCGACCAGCATCAGGTCCGCGTCCCCGGTGTTGATCTGCCGGGACGCGATGATCGCGGCGTCCAGCGATGAGCCGCACAGCCGGTTCACAGTGGTGCCCGGGATCGAGACCGGCAGCCCGGCCAGCAGGGTGCCCATCCGGGCGACGTTGCGGTTTTCCTCGCCCGCGCCGTTGGCGTTGCCGAACACCACCTCATCGATCCGTCCGGCGTCGAGCCCCGGGGCGCGCTTCACTGCTTCACCGATCACATGCGCGGCAAGATCGTCCGGCCGGACTGCGGCCAGTCCGCCGCCGAATTTGCCAAACGGGGTCCGCACGGCGTCATACACAAAAGCCTGATTCATAACCATTCCTATCAGTCCGTCGGGGAGTCCCAACTAGCTCGCACTTGGGGCCGTTTTGAGCGCTCAAAACGGCCCCTGCTGCCAGCTAGTTGGGTGGGGCGGCCGCTGCGCCGGGTTCAGCGTTGTCCATTGAATTGTCCATGGAATGGAACACCTGCTGCGCGGTCTTGAAGGCAGTGTTGGCGGACGGGACGCCGCAGTAGATGGCGGTCTGCAGCAGGATTTCCTTGATCTCGTCCCTACTCAGGCCGTTGGTGACGGCGGCGCGGATGTGCATGGCCAGTTCGTCCCAGTGGCCGTGCGCCACCATCGCCGTGATGGTGACGGCGGAGCGCATCTGCCGGCTGAGCCCGGGCCGGGTCCAGATCCCGCCCCAGGCGATCCGGGTGATCATGTCCTGGAAGTCCTCGGTGAAGGAATCCTTGTTGGCGTTGGCACGGTCAACGTGAGCGGCGCCCAGGACCTCGCGGCGGACCGTCATCCCGCCGTCGTAGATCTCCTGGCTGGTGGCGTCCGGCTGGACAACCCCGTTGCGCCCTGCGTCATTTTTTCCGGCGCCATTTTTCCCGGGGCCGGTCACTTGCCGGCTCCGCCGCGCTCGGCCCAGGCGATCAGGCTGCGAAGCAGTTCTGCGACATGGCCCGGGGCTTCGAAGGGTGCCAGGTGGGCCACCCCGGCCAGGGTCGCCGCGTTGGCGGTGCCCCCGCCGGCGGTGATGCCGGCGGCGATCTCTTCGGCGAACGACGGCGGGGCGACGGTGTCCTCGGCGCCGGCCAGCGCCTGGGTGGGGACCCGGATGCTCCCGAGTTCGCTGCGTACGTCGAAGCTGGCGAGGGCCTCGCAGCAGAAGGCATAGCTGAAGCGGTCCGCATCGCGCAGGGTGTGCAGCAGGCGGCTGCTGCGCTCGGGCTCGCGTTCCATGAAGCCGGGCGCGAACCAGCGCTGGGCGGAGCCCTCAATCATCACCGGGGTGCCCTGGGTCCGGACGGTCTGGGCCCGTTCCAGCCAGCCTTCCGGGGTGCCGATCTTCGCGCCGGTGCACTGCACGGACAGGCTCTTGAGCCGTTCGCCGTGCTTGATGCCCAACTGCAGGCCGGTGGCCCCGCCGAGGGAGACGCCCGCGTAGTGGAACCGTGAGCCGGGGGCGATCGAATCGACAAGCCCGATAACGGCTTCGGCCAGTTCGCCGACGGTGAAGGTCTCCGTGGCAACCGGTGAGATGCCGTGGCCGGGCAGGTCCCAGGCGACGACGTCAAGGTCGCCACCGAGCAGTGCGCCGGCTTGGCTCCAGAGCAGGGTGGAGGTTCCCAGGGACGGGCCCACCACGAGGAGGGGCCGCTCGCCGAGCTCGCGCACGGGCGAGAGCAGGGCGGCCTTGACTGTTGGTCTAACCACGGTTGGCGCCTTTCTCTTCAGTCGGTTTGGTCGGTTTGGTCGGTTCGTTCGGTTCAACAAGAGGCTGCACGAAGCCGGGCCAGGCCGCGAGGATCCGGCGCGATATTTCGGCGGCCTGGCCGAGGTAGCTGGCCGGGTCCAGCAGCTCTTCGATCCGCTGATCCGAAAGATGTTCAGACGGGACGGCCGCCCGGAGCAGCTTGCGGTAGGTGCCCGGCTGTTCGGCCAAGGGCACCTGCAGGGTCTGGTCCACCACGTCCTGAAGCCGGCGCCGGCCCTCGGCACCCAGGCGGGGTCCAACGGCGACGGTCACGGCCTCGGACAGCAGCAGCGGGCCGGACAGGTCGAGGTTCCGCCGCATCGCTGGCGGGAAGACCTGCAGACCTTCGGTTATTTCACGCAGCTGTTCGGCGGCGCCGAGGGCCAGGCGGAGCAGGGAACGCAGTGCGGGCCACTCACTGTGCCAGGCGCCATCGGCACGTTCGTCGTTGAAATTGGCCGCCGCCAGGTGCAGCTGGGCCGCCAGTGCCGGTGCCTGCAGCGCGGCGCTGCGCACCAGCACGGACAGCACCGGGTTCTGCTTTTGCGGCATGGCAGAGGAGCCGCCGCGTCCCGCGGACCGCGGCTCGGCTAGCTCCGCCACCTCGGGCCGGCTAAGGAACAAGACGTCGGCGGCGATCTTGCCCGCGGCGTCCGTCACGGCGGCCAGGGCGTCGCCGAGCGCCGTGACCGCGAGGCGGTTGGTGTGCCACGGCGCCGGGACCGCTGCCAGTCCCAACCGGGCGGCGAGGCGGTCGGCGAGGTCCAGGGGCGTCAGCGCAGAGTCTTCGGTGAGTACCGTGCCAGCGGCCAGGGTGCCGGCGGCTCCCCCGGTCTGCACGGGAAGCTCCAGGGCTTCGAGGCGGCTTGCTGCGGCGGCGAGCCCGTGGAACCATTGCGCTGCCTTCAACCCGAAGCTGAACGGCAGTGAATGCTGGGTCAGGCTCCGGCCCACGCAGAGGGTCTGCTGGTGCCGTTCCGCGAGGGCGGCGAGGGCCGCCGTCGAGCGCTTTACGTCGGTGAGCAGTTCCCGGACGGCTTCGGCTGCCAGCAGCATCAGGGCGGAGTCGAGCACATCCTGGCTGGTCAGCGAGGTATGCACGGCCCGCACGGCGCCGACGCCGGCCGTATCGAGGGCCGTGACCTGCCCGAGGAGGTCTGCGAGCAGCGGGATCACCGGGTTACCGCCGCCCCGGGCGCGGACGGCGATGCCGGCGACGTCGTACCGGTCAACGACGGCGGCATCCGCCACGACGGCCGCGGACCCGGCCGGGGCGAGGGATGCCTCTTCGAGGACCGCCGTCCAGCCGGCTTCGACCCGGAGAATAGCGCCGAGCACCGCCCGGTCCCCGGTCAGCGCCGCCACCCGGGGCGACGCCGAGACCGGGCTCAGCAGACCCAAGTCGCCGTCCCGGCCGGCGCCGCCGTCAATGTGCGGGGTCGTCACTTCGAGGTGTCCCCTGCGCTGTCGGCCCCGTCTCCGGATCCGTCGAAGTCGAGGAACACCGTCTCACCTTCGCCCTGCAGCCGGATGTCCCAGCTGAGGCCGCCGTCCGGGTCGCGCCGGGCGATCAGGGTCTGGCGGCGTTCCGGCTCGATCGAGGACAGCAGCGGGTCCGCGGCGAGGGCTTCCTCGTTCTCCGGCAGGTAGACCCGGGTGAAGAGCCGGTTCATTAGGCCGCGGGCGAAGACGACTACGGAGATGAACGGCGCCGCGCCGGGTTCGGTGGGGCCCGGGTTGACCGTGGTGAAGGTGAAGACCCCGGTGTTCCCCACAGCGCTGCGGCCGAAGCCGGTGAAGGTGTAGCTGTCGCGGACCAGGGAACCGGTGCGCTGCGGGACCTGGCCCTCGGCGTCGGCCTGCCAGATCTCCAGGATCGCGTCCGGGACGGGGTGGCCGGCGCCGTCATACACCGTGCCCTGCAGGCGGATGGAACCGGCAGAACCGGGCGCCAGCAGCTCGCGGTCCTTGGCGTAGGGCAGGGCGTAGCCGTAGAACGGGCCCACCGTCTGGCCGGGGGTGGGGGTCAATTTACTCATGGCGCTCCTATTCATTCTCATCGCCTTCTGCGCCCAAAGCTTCGTTTTCGGTCCAGGTCCGCTTGGAACCGGTCAGCACAATGTCCCAGTTGTAGGCCAGAGCCCATTCCGGCCTGGTCTGGTCATGGTTGTAGGTGGCAACCAGGCGGTCCCGCGCGTCCTGGTCCACGATCGACTGGTAGATCGGGTCCAGGGCGAAGAGCGCGTCGCCGGGGAAATACATCTGCGTGACGATCCGCTGGGTGAACTCCCGGCCGAACAAGGAGAAGTGGATGTGGGCCGGGCGCCAGGCGTTCAGGTGGTTCTTCCACGGGTAGGCGCCGGGCTTGATCGTGGTGAAGCTGTAGGACCCGTCGGCGCCGGTGATGCAGCGGCCGACGCCGGTGAAGTTCGGGTCGAGCGGGGCCGGGTGCTGGTCTCGTTTGTGGATATAGCGGCCGGAGGAGTTGGCCTGCCAGATTTCCACGAGTTGGCCCGCCACGGGACGGCCGTCGCCATCGAGCACGCGGCCGGAGACGAGGATCCTCTCGCCCAGGGGCTCGCCGTTGTGCGCGATGGTGAGGTCGGCTTCCAGCGCGTGCACGTCCATGTGCCCGAACGCGGGCGAGTACAGCTCAATGGTCTCCGGGTCCGCGTGCTGCAGGCTCTTGGTCGGGTGGCGCAGGACGCTGCTGCGGTACGGCGCGTAGTCCAGCCGGGGCTGGATTTCCGCCGGTGCGCCATTCCGGCGGGCCTGGGCGTAGGCCTCCCCGAGGGCTTTCATCTCATCGCTGAGGATCTGCTGCGATTCCGCGGCGGCGTCCAGGGCCGGAACAGTCTTTGCGGCGGCCTTGATTGGGGCCTCGGGCGCCGCGTCGGACACGTCTTCGGTGATCGGGTCCGCGTTGAAACTTTCAAGGTTGATTTCTTCAGGCACAGCAGCCTCCTTTCGTTGGGTTGGGCGGACGGTCCTGACCGGGTCCGGTCAGGCGGTGAGTTTCTGCTGGTGCAGGTGGTCGTACTGGACCGCGTGCCGGACCGGGGCGTTGGGCGCGGCGACGCTGTCCTCTACGAGACCCCCAACGAAGGGCTCTGCCCGGTTACTCATCCGCGTGGCTCCTTTGACATTGCACCCAACAGCCACGTTGAGAGCGGCCCGGGTGATGGGCATCACACTACCGCAGGTGTTCACCTATTGCACTAGTGTTCTTATTGCGAACACGAGTTGCCGGGGAGCCTAACTGCTAGGAAAGTAGCACGGTTTATAATCGTCTGCCCGCGGGCGGGCCAGTGCGTCCGGCCGGGCGTTCCGGGGTTGAGCCGTGCGATGGCCGTCGACAGGATGGCGGCGAATCCGCACCACCCGGCATAGGGCGCCAGGGCGACGCCGGCGCGGCGGTTCAAATGGTAAGTCCGCCGCACCAGGTCCGCAATGCTCGCCGCCAGAACCGCCACTCGGCCGCGGCAAGCCACGGCCGGCGGGAGCGCCAGAAAAGCCAGCTCCACCCCGCATTGAGAACGAGATTTGCGGCGAGGGCTCCTTGATACGCACGGATCTGCCGCCGGCCGTCTTGTCGGACGGGAGCATCGCCTGCCTCCTGGCTGTCCAGCGCGACGGCGGAACTCACGGCGAGGTCCGCGTACAGGGCGGTCCACACGACCGGAAAGGCAAGCGCCGGTGGTTGCCAGTCCGGCTTGCGCAGCCGCCGGTACCAACTGCTGTCCGGATCCGTCGCCACGCCGCCGGCGGCTGCCGTGGCCGCCGTCGCGGCAGCAGTCCACACTACTGTCGACAGCTTCATCGTTGATCCTCTGGTCGTGTCGTATTCCGGCCGGCACCCAGGACAGCAGCCAGGTCGTAGCGCACCGGTTCCTCAAGTTGGGCGTAGGTGCAGGAGCCGGGCTCCCGGTCCGGGCGCCAGCGGACAAACTGGGTGGTGTGACGGAACCGTTCGCCCTCCATATGGTCATACTTCACTTCCACCACCCGCTCCGGGCGCAGCGGCGCAAAGCTCAGATCCTTGCCCCCGCTCCATCGGCTTCCCTCGGATCTGCGCGGCGTGCGGGCCCCCTCCTCCTGCTTGGCCCACGCCCATGGGTGCTCCGAGAAGTCGGTGACCAGCGGCTGGAGTTCCTCGAACAGTTCCTTGCGGCGCTGCATCGGAAAGGCGCCCACCACGCCCACGTTGGCGAGGACACCGGCGCCGTCGTACAGCCCCAACAGCAGCGAACCGATCCGATCCGGGCCGGAGGTGTGCACCCGGTAGCCGGCGAGGACGCAGTCAGCGGTACGCTCGTGCTTGATCTTGAACATCGTGCGCTTGTCCGGCTGATAGCTGGAGTCGAGTGCCTTGGCAACGATTCCGTCCAGGCCGGCTCCCTCGAACTGCCGGAACCACTGCGCCGCGATGTCCCGGTCGCTGGTCGCCGCCGTCAGATGTACCGGCGCAATGCTTCCCCCGAGGGCCCGCGCCAGGGCCGCGCGGCGCTCTTCGAACGGCCGGGCGGTTAAATCCTCCTCGTCGAGGGCCAGAAGGTCGAAGGCGACGAAGCTCGCGGGGGTTTGCTCGGCGAGCAGGCGGACGCGGCTCGCGGCGGGGTGGATCCGCTGCTGAAGCCCATCGAAGTCCAGCCGGTCCCCCGTGGCCCCGACCAGGATGATCTCGCCGTCCACCACGCAACGGGGCGGGAGGTTCCGCTTCAGGGACTCCACCAGTTCCGGGAAGTAACGGGTCAGCGGTTTGCCGTTGCGGCTGCCGATCTCCACCTCGTCGCCGTCGCGGAAGATGATGGAACGGAAACCGTCCCACTTGGGCTCAAAACTCATCGGCCCGTCCGGCAGGGCACTCACGGCCTTCGCCAGCATCGGCGCGATCGGGGGCATCAGCGGCAGTCGCATAAGCCCCATTCTGGCGCGGCCTGGCCCCCGCGTCGATCCCCCCGCCGATCCCCCCCGCCCGCCGGGTGGCCTGAACACCGGCCGGGGCGGAAAACTAACGCACCGCTTACCGGGCGGAAACGCGGCGGCAACATTCGCACCGGACACTGGAAGTGCCGGCGAGCGCAGGCACCAGCTCCAGCCCAGGAGACCCGTCATGTTGAAGGAAGCCCAAGCCCAAGTCACCCGGGTCCGTGCCCTCGACCAGCTGCACCGCGGCGACGAGATCGAAGCCCGGCTCCGCGTCGGACCGAACTACGACGATGTGGTGATCCGCCGCGGCAGCGTCCAGGAAACCGCGCCAGGAATCGGCGTCGTCTGGATCCTGGACCGGCAATCGGGCTCGCGCAAGGCCGTCAACACGGACGAGTGCAGCCTGTGGCGGATGGCCTAAGCAGCTAGCCGCCGGCGACGGACTGGATGATCAGGACCTCCTGGCCCGGCGTCACCTCGGTGCCGAGCCCCTGCAGGCGCCGGATCTCGTTTCCGCTGACGTAGATATTCACGTAGCGGCGGACGGCTCCGGTCTCGTCCCGCAGGCGTCTGGACAATGCAGGCAGGTCCCCGGTCACCGTATCCAGCAGCCACCGGACCGTGACGGGCCCGTCAGCGGGCGCAGTCAAGACGGACTGCCCGCCGGCCAGGGGTGTCAGGACACTGGGAAGGAGCACGCTGATCTCAGGCAAAAGGATGCCTTACGCCGACGCCGCGGCGGCTGAGCGCTCCGCAGCGGGCACTTCCGTGCCGGTGACTGCCGCGACCCGGACGCACAACACGTCCGGCAGGTGGGAGGCCACCTCGGAGAAGTGCTCGCCCTCGTCGGCGCTGGCGTAGACGCTGCCGCCGCGGGTGCCGAAATAGACCCCGGCGGGTTCGGCTGTATCGACGCAGGCCGCGTCACGGAGGACCACGTTGAACTCCGCCTGCGGCAGCCCGGCGTCCAGCCGTCTCCAGCTCGCGCCCGCGTCGTCGGTCCGGTGAACGGCAAGCTTTCCGTCCGGCGGGATCCGTTCGCCGTCGGCCTTCAGCGGGATGACCCACGCCGTGCCCGCACGGCGCGGATGCGTCAACATGACGAAACCGAAATCCGCGGGCAGCCCTTCAGCGATTGACTCCCAGTGCTCGGCGTCGTCGTCGCTGCGGTACACGCCGTGGTGGTTCTGCGCATACAAACGGCCGTCGACGACGGCGTCGGCCGCGATCTTATGGACGCACTGGCCGAATTCCGGGAAGGGGTCGGGGTTGAAACGGGCGGAGATCCCCTTGTTCCGCGGCTCCCAGGACGTGCCGCCGTCGAGTGAGCGGTAGACGCCGCCGGTACTCATCGCTACGTGCACCTTGTCGCCGTCGGGGTTAACGACGATCGAATGTGCCGCGGCCCCGCCGTAGCCCGCACCCCATTCGCTGCGGTGCGGGTGGTCCCACAGGCCGCGGTTGAGCTCGAAGTGCTCGCCGCCGTCTGTCGATTTCCACACCGAAATCGGCTCGCAGCCGGCCCAGACGACGCCGGGCCGGGATTCCGCATCGGGGTGGAGCTGCCAAACGCGCTCCAACGCGGCATCGGTCTCCTCAGGGAAACGGATCGCGCCGTTCTCCGGCTCGGTCCACGTCTCGCCGAGATCGTCGGAGTGGAAAACGGTTGGCCCCCAGTGCTCGGACCGGACCCCGACAAGGATCCGCGTCCGTCCCTCGCGCGTATCAATGCCGATGCTGGGGATCTCGCTCATCAGGAAATGCGGGCCGGACAGGGACCAGTCTTGGCGGTCCGGGCTGCTGGCCAGCCAAAGGCCCTTCTTGGTGCCGATCGCCAGGACATAACTTTCTGGGGTAGTCATGCCCTACATGCAACCACCGCGGCCACGAGGCCGCAATGGTTTTCCGGGACCCAGTGCGGTCGGGCACGCAGGCGGCTCTCGGCCGGCCGGGCGTGCGGGCGTCCGGCTGCCCGGGAGTCCGGCTGCCGGGGCGGCCCGGGCGGCCCGGCTTCGCCCGATTTCACGCCGCGTGCGCTCCGGGAAAATAAAGCGAAAGAAGTTATTCGAGGTGCTGGCGGATGGTCCTTGCCGCCACGTATTGTTGAAGTCGTAGGCGGGAAACCTCCTACCCCATAGCTGCTCCGGAGTGCGTATCCCCCAATAACGCACTCCGGAGCTCTTTAATTTCCGGTCCGGCCGTGGATACCCCCGGAGGGTACTTGCGTTATACCCCCCGTGGGTATATCTTGGAGGGTATGAACGAGTCCGAAGCCTCCCTCACGTCACCCCCGGACGACGCGCCGCGCCCGCAGCACGGCTATTCCGCCAACAAGGACGCCTACCTCAAGCGGCTCAAACGGATCGAAGGACAGGTCCGCGGTATTGCCCGGATGGTCGATGAGGACAAGTACTGCATCGACATCCTCACCCAGGTCGCGGCCGTCACCAAAGCCCTGCACGCCGTCAGCCTCGGGCTGGTCGAAGAGCACATCGGCCACTGCGTGGTGGGAGCGGCCGCGGAGCCGGACCCGGAGCGTCGGGCCGAAGCCATCGACTTCAAAGTCAAAGAGGCCACCGATGCCATCGGACGCCTGCTGCGGTAGCGGCAACACCACCCATCCCACCGGCGGGCTGATGAACCAACGCCGGTCCCCCATCAAGGAGCAAGCCATGAATACCATTTCCACCACCGTTGAGGTATCCGGCATGACCTGCGGGCACTGCGTATCCTCTGTGTCCGAGGAACTTGAAGCGCTGGCCGGCGTCGAAAGCGTCGACGTCGACCTCAACGCCGGCGGGGTCTCCACCGTGACCATCACCTCCGAGGCGACACTCTCGCCCGCCGAAATCGGTGAAGCTGTGGCCGAGGCCGGCTACCTCGTAGTCGCCAACGAGGCCTGAGCAGGACTTCGCAGGGCAGGACTTAACCATGCAGGACCGAGGGGAATCGACCATGAGCAACGCCCAACAACTGCTGGACCAGCCCGATGGCAGGGTGGTTGAACTCGACATCGAAGGCATGACCTGTGCCTCCTGCGTGGGCCGGGTCGAACGGAAACTCGGCAAGCTCGACGGGGTGCACGCCCTGGTCAACCTTCCGCTGGAATCCGCCCGGGTCACCGTCCCGGCCAACATCACGGACGAGCAAATCACTGCCACGGTGAAAGCCGCCGGCTATAAGGCAACGGTGAGGACCCCGGGGAACTCCGCCGGCACCGCCGGCCCGCCGGCCGGAAACCCGGCGGCGACGCTGAAGACCAGGCTGGTAGCCGCGGCCATCCTCACCGTCCCGGTCTTCCTGATCTCGATGTTTCCGGCTCTCCAGTTCCCGCACTGGGGCTGGGCGGCCGGCATCCTGGCGTTGCCGGTGGTCAGCTGGGCCGCCTGGCCGTTCCACCGCGCCGCCGCCGTGAACGCCCGGCACCTGGCGTCCACCATGGACACGCTGGTGTCGATCGGCGTCTCGGCAGCCTACGTCTTTTCCGCCTGGCAGCTCCTGGCTGATCCCCGCCTCACCGAACATCCGGGCATGGAGGGCATGGGGTCCGGCGGCCTGTACTTCGAGGTCGCCGCCGTCGTCACCACGTTCCTGCTGCTGGGCCGGTACCTGGAAGCCAACGCCAAGCAGAAGGCCGGCGACGCGCTCAAGACCCTGCTGGATCTCGGCGCCAAGGATGCGACCGTGCTCCAGGACGGGCTCGAGTTCAAGGTTCCCGCGGACCGGCTCAAGGCCGGCGACGTCGTCGTCGTCCGCCCCGGCGAGAAGATCGCCACCGACGGGGTGGTGCTTGAGGGCTCCTCCGCCGTCGACGCGTCACTGGTGACCGGGGAGTCCGTGCCCGTCGAGGTGGGTCCAGGCAGTACGGTCACGGGCGCCACAATCAACACCTCGGGGCGGCTTCTGGTCCGTGCGACCCGGGTCGGCGCCGACACCACCCTGGCGCAGATGGGCCGGTTGGTCTCCCAGGCACAGTCCGGCAAGGCACCGATCGCGCGGCTAGCGGACCGGATCAGCGCCGTCTTCGTTCCGGTGGTGCTGGTCCTCGCCGCGGTCACGTTCGGCGCGTGGCTGCTGGCAGCCGGTCCCGCCGTCAGCGCCGCCGAGGTACGGGCCGCCTTCACCGCCGCCGTGGCCGTCCTGGTCATTGCCTGCCCGTGCGCCCTGGGCCTGGCCACGCCGGTCGGGTTGCTCGCCGGCACCGGCCGCGGCGCCCAGCTGGGACTCCTGATCAGGGGTCCCCAGGTGCTGGAGGACACCCGCACCGTGGACACGATCCTGCTGGACAAGACAGGCACCGTCACCACGGGCCACCTTGCCGTCACCGGCACCCGCGCGTTCGCCCCGTTCGGCGAGGACAACGTCCTACGGCTCGCCGGAGCGGCGGAAGCCGCCTCAGAGCACCCCATCGCCCGGGCCATCGCGGCAGCCGCGCTGGCCGCGGAACACGGGGCCGACGACGGCGCGCCGTTGCCCGCCGTCGTCGGCTTCCACTCGGCCCCGGGCGGCGGCGTCCGCGGCAGCGTCGAAGGCCGCGACGTCGCGGTGGGCCGATCCGGCTGGCTGCAGGAGAACGGCGTGGCCGTCTCCGGCCCGCAGCAGTCCGCCCTTGCAGCCGCCGAGGACGCCGGAGCCACCGCGATCTGGGTGGCTGTGGACGGGGAGCCGGCCGGTATCATCAGCCTGCGCGACACCGTGAAGCCCGGCTCGGCCGCGGCCATCGCCCGGCTCCGGGAACTGGGGCTGCGGCCCATCCTGCTCACCGGCGACAACGCCGCCGTGGCCCGCCAGGTTGCCGCCGCAGTCGGCATCGCACCCGAAGACGTCTTCGCGGGCGTGTTGCCCGAAGGCAAGGTGGAAGCCGTCCGGGCACTGCAGGCCGGTGGCGCCACGGTGGCGATGGCAGGGGACGGCGTGAACGACGCCGCGGCACTGGCGCAGGCGGATCTGGGCATCGCGATGGGCTCCGGCACCGACGTCGCCATCGAAGCCGCGGACCTGACCGTGATGGGCGACGGGCTGGGGCAGGTGGCCCAGGCAATCGAGCTGTCCCGCCGCACCCTCGCCACGATCAAGACGAACCTTTTCTGGGCCTTCTTCTACAACGCGGTCGGGATTCCGGTGGCTGCACTGGGCCTGCTCAACCCGATGATCGCCGGTGCCGCGATGGCGGCGAGCTCCGTGCTGGTGGTGGCCAACTCGCTGCGGCTGCGCAGCTTCGGCAAGTAAGCCCCCCGCCTAGCCGGGTTGGGGGGCTTAGGGGACAGGCTCGACGTCGTTGGCGTGGTCGAGTGCGGCGTCCAGCGGGGCAGGCCGCCGCGATTCGTCCCACCGGACCAGGACGACCCCGCCGACGATCAGGATGCCGCCCAGGAGCTGGACGGGCCCGGGAAGCTCGCCCAGCAGCAGCCAGGCCCAGATGACGGCGAACAGCACCTCGGTGAGCGAGACGAAGGACGCCACCTTGGAGCCCAGCGCCCGCGCCGCCATGATGCCGGAGACGTAAGCAAGCACTGTGGCAAGGAGCACCAGGCCGCCCAGCGCCACCCACCAGGGCGTAACCCAGGGGCCCAGCCGGGTGTCGGCCGTGCTGGCGGCCATTGGCAGCAATCCGGTGGCCGCGGCCAGCCACATCACGACAGCGCCCACCATCAGTCCCCCCGAGGCCAGCACGATCGGCGGCAGGTTGTCGTTCTCCGTGGCCGTAATGAAGAAGTAGATGGCCAGGCAGACGGCGGCAGCGATCCCCCACAGCACGCCGACGACGTCGATCTTCACCGCCCCGGTGAGGTCCAGCACCAGGAACAGGCCCGCTAGCGAGAGCAGCGTACCGGCAATGGTAAGCGGGCCCGGACGCCGCCGGCTGGCTGCCCAGAGCCACAGGACGATCAGCACCGGGGCGAGGTATTCGAGCAACAGCGCCACACCGACGGACAGCCGGGCGACGGCGTTGAAATAGAACAACTGGCAGGCGGCTACGCCGATCAGGCCGAACAGGCCGATGGTCAGCCAGTTGTTCCGGAGCTGATGCCACCGGCCGCGGAGGGCGGCGACCGCCGGGACGGCCAGGACCAGCGCGGCCCCGGTGAGCCGGGCCGTCACCGCGGCGCCGGGGGTCCAGCCCGTCTCCAACAGCGCCTTGGCGAAGGAGCCGGAGAGTCCGAACACCGCCGAGGAGAACAGTGCCACCCCCAGGCCCGAGGCCAGGAAACCCGGGGGGCCCTGCTCGGGCTGCCGGGCGCGCCGGAGCGAGGGGCGGGTTGCGGTCGGGGCTCCGGCGGGGGGGCGTCCGGCAGACACAGGCGTTCTCCTGTCAGGAGTAAAATTGGGTTATGGTCATGACAGTACGCCCGGTTAACGTAAGGAGTCAAGATGGTTTTTGCCCCTGACACGGAAGTTGCGCTGCGCTCGGTGGTGTGCCTGATCAACACTGCCGCCAACGGGGAGGAGCAGCTGTCCACCGTCGCGGAGTTGGACCGCTTTCTCGCGGCCGAGGGCTTCAGCGGCTCCCGGACCGGGGACGCCGCGGAGTTGGACAGCGTGCACCGGCTGCGCGCCCGGCTCGCGGCGCTGTGGCTGGCCGATGAGGATAGCGCCGTCGACACCGTCAACCGCCTGCTGCGCGAAGCCAAGGCCTTGCCGCAGTTGATGAAGCACGACGGCTGGGACTGGCACCTGCACGCGACCACCCCCGAGGCGCCGCTGGCCGTCCGGATGAGCACCGAGGCCGCGATGGGGCTGGTGGACGTGATCCGCAGCAAGGAAATGGACCGGATGCTGGTCTGCGCCGCAGACGACTGCGACGCCGTCGTGCTGGATCTGAGCCGGAACCGCTCCAAACGCTACTGCGACACCGGAAACTGCGCCAACCGCGCGCACGTCGCCGCCTACCGCGCCCGGAAAGCGGCATCGTAGCGCCCTTTAGCGGAGGTCGCCGCCGGCGTCGGGAGTTCCGGCATCGCGGGTCCCTGCCTCGGGACCGGGCTGCGGGCCGCGACCGCCGCGGGGCATCGCCGGGGGCCTGGAGCTCAGGTTGACGCCGGAACCCTTGCCGAGGTGCTCGGCGTTGTCCTTGTAGCTCATCGAAAGCATGGCCGCGAGCACCAGTGTGACGATGAACGCGATGCCGGCGCCGGTGAAGGCCAAGTCGAAACGGGGCTGTTTTGCGCTTCCACCGGTGGCGAAGATCAGGACGGCGAAGAAAGCCAGCACTGCCCAGAACACGGAGAACATGAGCGGTCCCTTGACCGAGGTCCGCGGGCTGCGGCGTTCTCCTGATTTCTGCTCTGCCAAGGTGCTTTCCTCCTGACGCCAGCGCCGGTGGGGCGTGGAAGTCGTGATACCGCGGTTGTTCTACGCCGGGTAGAACCTGTCCCTACTAGTTTACGGCCTCCGCGGAAACGCCCCGCCCATCATGCCGCAGGGTCAACCCGGCCAGGGTCCACAGCACGCCGCTGATGATCGCGCCGCCGCCGGCAACGCCGAGCAGCGCGTGCGGGCCGAGGTCAATGAAAAACGGCAGCGCAACCGCGGTGCCCAGGCCGATCGCCCCGGAGGTGACCCAGTCCCGCGCCAGGACCGAGCGGCGGCGGGCGGCGACACCCAGATACAGTTCCGCGGCTCCGCCGAGTCCCAGGCCCAGCGCGCCGAGGGTTCCAAACACCAGGCTTCCGGTGAGCAGGGCCACCGCTACGCCGGTGCCGGCCAGGACCGCGCCCGCTGCCGCGAGGATTTTAGCGCTGCGTTCCCCGTGCGGCAGCCCGGTCTTCTTCACACTCCAGACCAGCACCACCCCCGTGACCAGCAGGTAAAGGCCGCCCGCCCAGCCCATGCCCGCAGCCGGGGGCGCGGCCCAGAACACGGTGACGGCACCGAACACCAGCGCGACGCCGGCCCGGACCAGCACCGGCCTCCACAGGTCCGTGGCGGTGTGCAGGGTCGAAGCGCGGGGGGTTACGGGGAGAGTCACCCGACCAGTTTAGTGGCTACCGGATCCGCGCCGCACCTGTCCGCACCGGCCCGCGCCGGCCTCACCGGGCACCGGTCAGCATCCACCGGTCCGTGCGTGCCCGCAGCCCCAGCGTGAGTGCGCGGGCCATCATGTAACCCAGCGAGAAGGCCGCCCAGAGCCAGAAAAGCGCTGCGCCGCCGTCGGCACCGGAGAGCCGGACCCACAGCAGCAGCGGCAGGTACGCGGCAAGATTCACGACGCCGGCAATGGCCAGGTACCGCGCGTCGCCGGCGCCGATCAGCACGCCGTCGAGGACAAAGACGTAGCCCGCGACCGGTTGTCCGGCAGCCAGGACCCACAAAGCGAGCGTGAGGGCGGACCGGACGCCGCCGTCGCCGGTGAACAGCAGCCCCGTCCACGGCGCGGCGCCGGCCAGCAGGATCCCGGTCAGCACACCAAAGCCGAGACCCCAGCGGACCATGGTTCCGGTGAGCTCGCGCACCGCTGCCGGCCGGGAGGCGCCGAGTTCCTTACCGATCAGCGCCTGGGCGGCAATGGCGAGGGCGTCGAGGGCGAAGGCAAGGAAGGTGAACACGGTCATCGCCAGCTGGTGGGCGGCCAGATTGACCGGGCCCTGGGCGGTGGCCACCACCACGGTGGCAAGGATCGCGATCCGCAGGCTCAGCGTCCGCAGCATCAGCCACGAGCCCACCCTGGCCAGGGCCCTGATGCCGCGCCAGTCGGGAACCAGGGACACCCCGTGGTTGCGGGCATTGCGCTTCACCATCACGAGGTAGACCAGCGCCATGGCCCACTGGACGATGCTGGTGCCGAGGGCCGATCCGGTGACCGAGAGCTGCAGCCCGTAGACCAGGACGAGGTTCAGCACGATGTTGGCCGCGAAGCCGGCGGCGGCCACCGCCAGCGGGGTGCGGGTGTCCTGCAGGCCCCGCAGCACTCCTGTGCCGGCGAAGATGAGCAGTGTGGCCACGAGGCCGGGCATGGACCAGCGCAGGTAGTCCACGGCAAACGTCCGCACCTCTCCGCGCGCGCCCATCAGGTCCAGCAGAGGTTCGGCGGCGAGGACTCCGGCCACTGCCAGTACGGCGCCCAGCAGCAGGGCGAGCCATACACCGTCCCGTCCGGCGGCCAACGCCTTCGGCAGCTGGCCGTTGCCGATCGCGCGCGCCACGGCCGGAGTTGTTGAGTAGGCCAGAAACACCATCAGCCCCACCGCGGTATGCAGCACTGCCGAGGCCAGCCCGACGCCGGCGAGCTGCGCCACGCCCAGGTGCCCGACGATCGCTGAGTCGGCAAGCAGGAAAAGCGGCTCGGCGATCAGCGCCCCGAAGGCCGGGACGGCCAGGCGGAGAATTTCCCGCCGCCGGGCGCGCGGGGAGGCGAATACGGGAGTCAAGGCGGGGGCTGGCACGCGACCACCCTAGCGGGCCAGCGGGCATCACACGACTTCCTTTTAGTTGGCCCACACTGACCATCAGAGCCCGCACGATCTTGCGCAGCGTCACCGGCTTCGTGTTCGCCGCCCACGGCTGGCAGAAAAGCCCTCCGTTGACACGGCGCTCTTGGGCCGTACCGGCTCCAGGCTCAGCGTCCTGGCCTAGGCGCAGCGTCCGCAACACCGCGCGACGGCGTGCGGTCACCTTCTTTGGTAGCCGCACGCCGTGGCGCGTGTGTGGCCGCCCGCGCGGGAAATGTGTCGGCCACCTGCGCCGGTTCGCCGTGCCATCAGTACACTCGCTTCCATGACTGAAACTCCCGCCCACGCCGTCACGCTGCGCTTCCTTGCCGCCCCCACCGACGTCGGCCACAGCGGCTCGGTGGATGCCGGGACGGTGCTGGAATGGGTGGACAAGGCGGCCTATGCCGCCGCCGTCGGCTGGGCCAAGTCCTACTGCGTGACCGCCTACGTGGGGAACATTCACTTCGCGGATCCGGTCAACAGCGGCGACATGGTGGAAGTCACGGCCACCATCGTTTATACCGGCCGGTCCTCCATGCACATCCGCACCGTGGTCTCCTCCGGCGACCCGAAGGGCGGGCCGGCCACGATGCGCAGCCAGTGCCTGGTGATCTTCGTGGCGGTGGGCGAAGACGGCCGGCCGAATCCGGTGCCGCACTTTGACCCGACCACCCCGGAGGAAATCGAGCAGCGCGATCACGCGCTGGCTCGGATCAAGGTCCGCGAAGACATCGTCCAGGCCATGAGCGCCCAGGAATACACCGACGCCGGAACCGCCGAACGCGTCACGCTGCGGTTCATGGCCGCGCCCGCGGACGTGAACTGGGGCGGCAAGGTCCACGGCGGGATCGTCATGAAGTGGATCGATGAGGCCGCCTACGTCTGCGCCTCACGTTACTGCGGCAAGGACACGGTGGCGGTCTTCTCCGGCGGCGTACGCTTCTACCGGCCGCTGCTGATCGGCCACCTGGTGGAGGTGGAGGCCCGGCTGGTGTACACCGGAACGAAGGGCATGCACATAGCCGTCCACGTCCGCTCGGGCGACCCCAAGGGCCACGAACTGAACCTCACCACGTACTGCCTGACCGTCATGGTCGCCCGGGACGGGAGCGGCACCTCAGTGCCGATCCCGCAGTGGGTTCCGGTCTCCGACGAAGACCGGCGGCTGCATGCCCACGCCAGGGAGTTGCTGGAAATCCGGGGCCGGGCGCCGGGCAACCGGCTGCCCGCCCACCTGCCCTAGAAGCCGCCGCCGCCCGCATCGCCCGCCATGTTGGCGAAGCGGGAATAGTGGCCCTGGAAGGCGACCACAATGTCCTTCGTGGGGCCATTGCGGTGCTTGGCGATGAGGATGTCCGCTTCACCCGCCCGCGGTGACTCCTTGTCATAGACGTCTTCGCGGTGCAGCAGGATGACCATGTCCGCGTCCTGCTCGATCGAGCCGGACTCGCGGAGGTCAGAGACCATGGGCCGCTTGTCCTGGCGCTGCTCGGAGCCACGGTTCAGCTGCGAGAGCGCAATCACCGGAACCTGGAGTTCCTTGGCCAGCAGCTTCAGGGCGCGGGAGAATTCCGAGACTTCCTGCTGCCGCGATTCGACCTTCTTGCCCGAGCTCATGAGCTGCAGGTAGTCGAGGATGACCAGCTTGAGGTCGTGCTGCTGTTTCAGGCGGCGGCACTTTGCGCGGATCTCCATCAGCGACATGTTGGGGCTGTCGTCGATGAACAACGGGGCATCGTTCATCCGGCCCATGGTGGTGGCGATCTTGGACCACTGCTCGTCCTTGATGGTGCCCTTGCGAAGGTCCTGCAGGCCGATCGTGGCCTCGGCGGACAGCAGGCGCATGGCGATCTCGTTCCGGCCCATTTCCAAGGAGAACATCACGGTGGCGAGGTTGTTTTTGATGGCCGCGGAGCGGGCGAAGTCCAGCGCGAAGGTGGACTTGCCGACGGCGGGGCGGGCGGCGATGACAATCATCTGGCCGGGGTGCAGGCCGTGGGTCAGCTCGTCCAGTTCGTAGAAGCCGGTGGGGACGCCCACCATTCCTTCACCGCGGTGGCCGGAAGCCTCGATCTCATCCACGGTGGCTTCCATCACGTCCTTGAGGACGACGTAGTCCTCCGCGGTGCGGCGCTCGGCCACGGCGTAGACCTCGGCTTGTGCCTGGTTCACCAGGTCTTCCACCTCACCGTCCTGCCCGTAACCGAGCTGGACGATCTTGGTGCCGGCATTGACCAGCCGGCGCAGGACAGCCCGTTCGGCCACGATCTCGGCGTAGTAGCCGGCGTTTGCCGCGGTGGGGACGGTCTGGATCAGCTCGTGGAGGTAGGCCGGTCCGCCGATCCGGTTGATCTCGCCGCGCTTGGTCAGCTCATCCGAGACGGTGACCGCGTCGGCGGGCTCACCGCGGCCGTACAGGTCAATGATGGCCTCGTAAACGGTTTCGTGCGCCGGCCGGTAGAAATCCTGGCCGCGAAGGATTTCCACGACATCCGCAATGGCGTCCTTGGAGAGCATCATGCCGCCCAGCACAGACTGCTCCGCGGGAATGTCCTGTGGCGGCTTGCGGCTGCCTTCGGAGCTCCGAGTGCCCTCGACCGAGTCCAGATGGGTAACTGACAAAACTGCCGTCCTTCATTGTGCGCCGGCTGAATCAAATTCGCCGGCGGCGCTAAGCCAAGTGTTGTGGTGCAGCTGCCGCAGAATCCGGCAGTCATCCACCGGGTTCTTCCTATCAGCGGGCTCCGACAATTTGCCCGGCAACCGGGTGCGGCGTCAGCCCTGCGGGACCCTTGAGCCGGTGTCGCGGAGTCCCGGATTTCGGGATCGCCAGCTGGACACCCGCAACGTTATCCTCCGATCGGGCAGGCACCAACCCCGACGCCCTGCCGGTCTGTGGATAAGTTGTGGACTAGTGCCACCTGCTTGTGCACAGCCTGTGGGCATGTCTGTGGATAGAGAAATTCTTCAACCGATAATCCGCCGCTGACCTGCGGGAACAGTCAGCTGCGCCTGTGGACTAAAAATAGTTTTCCCCAAGCTTCATCCACAGCTTGCAACCGGCGGCTGGGGATACTGCCCGGCACTACGAGGCACAGGTTGCACCGAATATGCTAAAAGTGTGATGCCTGACACCCGGCCCGGGAGGGAATCGATGTCCACGCTTACGCCCGGTATGCCACGCCCGGAATGTGCTGTGGATAACTGGTATCTGGCATAAGCTTTGGCCATGGGCGATGTCTTGATCATCATATTGCCCGCCCTCATTCTGGCGGCAGTGCTGTGGGCGGTTTCGGCGGCGCTGAAGCCGCGCAATTTCGGCATCTCCGACGCCGAACGCTACCAACTGGAACTGGCCATGCGGTCACGGGCCCACTACGAGGCGCAGGTCAAGGCCGCCCTGGCCGCCCGCGCACGGGTGGAAGCCGCGACCCGGCCAAGCCAGAATGAACAGCAACAATCGCAACAGGCAGAGCACGCCCGGTCCGGCGCGGGGACGGCCGCGGGCTCCTTCAGCGACGCGGGGCGTGCCGGCTATCCAGGTGCGGTGCTGCCCGGAGGCCAGCTCAGTCCTCAGTTTACTTTCCAGCTCCAGGCATTGGCCCGGTCCGGCCATAAGGTCCAGGCCATCAAGCTGCTCCGCCAGGCCACCCGTTCAGACCTCCTGACCGCCAAGAATTACGTAGATCGGCTGTAGTCCATGGAAGCCCTGCTAGTACCTCTCCTGATCCTCGTGCTCGTGGGCGTCGTCGTCGTACTGGCTGCTCGTGCGATCGCGCGCCACCGGCCGCGGCGCCCGCAGGACGAGGATCCGCGGCCCACCCGGAATTCGGCGGAGCTGGCGCGTTCTGCCGCCGCCAGGCTGGATCAGGAGCAGCACCGCCGCCTGTACGCCCTCATCGCCCAAGGCCAGGCAATGGGCGCCATCAAGCTGTACCTGGAAGCCACCGGCGAGGGCCTCCGCGCCTCCCGGGACGCAGTGGGGGCCCTGGCAGCCCACCCGCAGGCGTATCTTCCCCGGCCGGCCCCCGAGCAACCGGCCCACGACGAGGAGGACGAGCACGCCCCGCAGCGCTTTCCCTACCGATACCGGGCGATTGCCAGCAAGGGCGACGTCACCCGCGAGGTCAGCAGCAACATGCTCAACGATGAGATTTACGGCCGGATCCGCACACTGGCCAGGAGCGGCGACGCCGAGGGCGCCGCTGCGGCTTTGACCCGGCACTCGGACATTTCCCTCAAGCAGGCCCGCGAATTCATCGCCCTGCTCGAAGACTGACCGACGCCGCAACGGGGCAGCCGCCTAGTTGCCGCCGGAAATTCCGGCGAGCAGCTGTTCGAATGGCAGCGACTCCAGCGGGGCGTACCGGGACCCGGGCTGCGCGCCGTCTAGCAGACGGGTGAACTCGCCCGCGGCCCGCTTAATCCGAGCGGAGAGCGGCGTCCCGCCGGCGCCGGCAGTTCCCCAGTCCAGCGGACCGGCGAAGACGGCGGTGGCGGCGGGACGGGTGCGCAGGTAGCTGAAGAGCGGCCGCATCGCGAAGTCCAGCACCATCTGGTGCCGGTCTGTGCCGGCAGTGGCGCCCAGCAGGACAGCCTTGCCTTCCAGTGACTTGGGGTCGAGCACGTCAATGAATGACTTGAACAGCCCGCTGTACGAGGCGCTGAAGACCGGGCTGACGGCGATGATGCCATCCGAGGCCTCGACCCCGGCGATCACTTCGGCCAGCCGCGGCGCGGCGTACCCGGTCACGAAGTTGTTGGCAATATCAACAGCCAGATCCCGCAGTTCGACGACGTCGACGGTCACGGCGTAGCCGGCGGCGGAAAGCTGGTGTTCGGCCGAGGCCGCCAGCTGGTCCGCCAGCAGGCGGCTCGACGACGGGACGCCAAGTCCGGCGGAGAGAACGGTAATGCGGCGGGTTTCCACGGTGTGCTCCTGTAGGTCATTCGCAGGGTCGGTAACTGCATGCGTTTGCATCTATCCGTAGAAGCGGTGGCACGCCCGCTTTATTCCCCGGTCCCTCCAGGCCGGCGGCTGGCGACCGGCCCGTCATGGGGGTCCTGCACCACGGGTGAGCCGGCCTTAAATCAGAAGGCCCCCGCGTCCGGTTCCCAGCGGGAATCCGGAGGCGGGGGCCTCCCGGCAGTTCAGTCAGCAGATACGACTACTTGCCTGAAACTACGTCGAGTTCGATCACAGCGGAAACGTCGTCGTGCAGACGGACGTTGGCCTGGTAGGAACCGGTCGACTTGATGTGAGCCGGCAGTTCAACCTTGCGCTTGTCGATGCGGCCGAGGCCGGCAGCCTCAACAGCGTCGGCAACGTCGGCCTGCTTGACGGTGCCGAACAGGCGTCCGGTCTCGCCGGCCTTGACGACCAGCTTGACCGGCTTGGCCTGCAATGCAGCAGCCTGCTTCTGAGCGTCTTCCAGGGAAGCGTGCTCGCGGGCGACGCGGGCAGCCTTGATGGACTCAACCTGCTTCTCGCCACCCTTGGACCAGGTCAGGGCGAAGTTGCGGGGCAGCAGGTAGTTACGTGCGTAACCGTCCTTGACCTCGACAACGTCGCCAGCAGCACCGAGACCGGTGACTTCGTGGGTCAGAATGAGCTTTGCCATGTTAGTTGATCCCTTCCCTAGCCGCGGCCAGCGCCGGAGTAAGGCAGCAGAGCAACTTCGCGGGCGTTCTTGATTGCCTGGGCGATTTTGCGCTGTTCCTGCACCGTGACGCCAGTGACGCGCCGGGCACGGATCTTTCCGCGGTCGGAGATGAACTTGCGCAGCAATGCTACGTCCTTGTAGTCGATGACGGTGATGTCAGCGGCCTTCAAGGGGTTGGACTTTGGTTTGGGCTTACGGAGTTCAGCCTTAGCCATCGTGGAGCTCCTATTCGATGGAGCCCGTGGATATTGATCCACGGGATGGTGGTGATCCGTGGCGGTCGCCGCGCGGCTGCCATGAGGCTGCCTCGCGGGTCCCGACGTCGGACCTTAGATGATGTTTAGAAGGGAGGTTCGGAATCCGGGCCGTTGCCCCAGCCGCCTGCATTGCTGACCCCGGGCGTCGCCCAGGGATCGTCCTGCGTTGCGGGCTGGTTGCCGCCCCAGCTTCCGCCGGAGTTGCCGCCCTGGTTTCCACCAGAGTTGCCACCGAAACCGCCGCTGTTGCCGCCGCCGAAGCCACCCTGGCCGCCGTTTCCGGCTCCCCCGGCGCCGGAGCGCTGGGTTCGGTTGACCTTGGCGTTGGCGTAGCGCAGGCTGGGGCCGATCTCGTCGACCTCAAGCTCGATGACGGTGCGCTTCTCGCCTTCCTTCGTTTCGTAGGAACGGCTCTTCAGACGGCCGGAAACGATCACGCGCATGCCCTTGGTGAGGGATTCGGCGACGTTCTCGGCCGCTTCGCGCCATACCGATGCGCGGAGGAACAGGGTTTCCCCGTCCTTCCACTCATTGGACTGGCGGTCGAAAGTGCGGGGCGTAGAAGCGATGGTGAAGTTCGCTACTGCCGAACCTGACGGTGTGAACCTCAGTTCGGGATCATTGGTGAGATTACCGATGACCGTAATAGTGGTTTCGCCTGCCATCTACTGCCTCCTTGTTCGTTCCTGCGGTGTTAAAGATTGAAGGGTGGAGCTGACTACTCAGCAACAACCTTCTGCTCTTCGGGGCGGGTGATCTTGGTGCGCATGATGGTCTCGTTGAGACTCAGCTGGCGGTCAAGTTCCTTGGCGGTAGCCGGCGCGGCGGTGAAGTTCACCACGGCGTAGATACCTTCGGACTTCTTCTGGATCTCGTAAGCCAGTCGACGACGGCCCCAGATGTCAACCTTTTCGATGGTTCCACCATCGTTGGTGATGACAGTCAGGAACTTCTGAAGCGACGGCTCAACGGTACGCTCTTCGACCTCGGGGTCGATGATTACCATCAATTCGTAAGGACGCATATGTGAACCCACCTCCTTTGGGCTAAGCGGTTACGGCATTTCCGTAACAGGAGGTTCATTTGCGGTGCTGGTGCGGCGCATCGCCCCCGGAACGGAGGCAGGGCGCAGCACAGACTTCAACAGCTTAGTGCATCCGGGCCGGTTCCAACGACTTCCTGACCATCATCATGGACTCTTCGCCCCTGCCGGCGGAGGCGTGCCGGCGGGTATGTGGATAACGTCGGAGACGGCCGCACCACACGTGCGGCGCGGGCCCGGGGCTAGGAAGCGGTGCGGAAGAACAGTTCGGTAACCCTCGCCAGCCGGTGCGGGTCCTCGACACCGCACAGTTCGCGGGCCGAGTGCATCGAGAGCAGGGGGACGCCGACGTCGACCGTCCTGATCCCGAGCCGGGTGGCGGTCAACGGACCGATCGTGGAACCGCAGGGCATCACGTTGTTGGAGACGAATTCCTGGTAGGGGATCCCGGCGTCGGTGCAGAGCCGCGCCCACAGCGCCGCACCGGCGGCGTCCGTGGCATAGCGCTGGTTGGCATTGATCTTCAGCAGCGGGCCGCCGTTCAGGACCGGGCGGTTGGCCGGGTCGTGGCGCTCGGGGTAGTTGGGGTGGACGGCGTGGCCGGCGTCGGCAGAAACGCAGAACGACGCCGCGAACGCCTGCCGCCGCTGGCTCGCCGTGGCGCCGAGCCCGTCGGAGATGCGGACCAGGATGTCCTCCAGGACCGGTCCACAGGCCCCGGAGCGGGAGGCGGAGCCGATTTCCTCGTGGTCGAAGGCGGCCAGCACGGCGATCGGGCCGCCGGCCGGAACCGCCCCGGCGGCGTGCGCGATGAGCGCGGCGACTCCGGCATGGGTGGCGGAGAGATTGTCCAGCCGGCCGGAGGCGAAGAACTCGTCCCTGGCGCCGAACACGGCCGGTGCCTGGGTGTCCGCGATGACGACGTCGTAGCCGCCGATCTGCGCCGGATCGACGGTTTCTCCGGGCACCCGCGCCGCGAGCAGGCCCAGGAGGTCCGTGCCGGCGGGGTCGCCGAGACCGAAGACCGGATTCATGTGCTGTTGCTTGTCCAGGGCCAGGCCCTCGTTTACCGCGCGGTCCAGGTGGATCGCCAGTTGCGGGAAGCGCAGCAGCGGACCCGTGGCGGTCAGGTGCTGCGTGCCGTCGAGCATCACCAGCCGTCCGGCGAGCTGCAGTTCCCGGTCCAGCCAGGAATTGAGCAGCGGACCGCCGTAGACCTCGACGCCGGCCTGCAGCCAGCCGAATTTGCCGGTGGTGGGCTTGGGCTTCAGCTTGAACGACGGCGAATCGGTGTGCGCACCGAGGATGTTGAAGCCGGTGGTTGGCCCGGCGTTCTGCGGCGTCACCCAGGCGATGAGGGCGCCGTCGCGGATCACATAGAACTTGCCGGAGGATGCGGCGGGGATTCCCACGCCATCGGGGGTGCCGCCGCCTCCAGCGGTCCACGGCCGCAACTCGTCGAGGCCGGTAAACCCTGCTTTGTCCAGCCGACGGGCCGCCTCGTGGACTGCGTGGAAGCTCGACGGCGACGCGCTGACGTACGCGCCGAGGTCCCGGATGTGGTCTGCGGCAGTGGCGGAGGAAGGCATGGCTCCGAGTCTAGCGCCGCCGCTATGTCGTAACGCTGAGCCCGGCCGCACCGCCCGCGGCCGACCACCCCGGACATGCCCACCCTCCTGACGCAGGACTGGACATGTCCCGCCGCGGCCCACGGACCTGCCCACCTTCCGGACCCAGGACCGGTCATGTCTTCCGCCGCACCCGGACATGTCCATTGGTCGCGGCGGCCGATGGGCATAGTGGCATTATGTCCATCGCTCGGTGCCGGCATTGGGCATGTCCGGTGGTGCCGGGTGTCGGCATTGGGCATGTCCGGTGGTGCCGGGTGCCGGCATTGGGCATGTCCGGTGGTGCCGGGTGCCGGCATTGCGCAGATCCCGGACGATACCCGCTAGACGTCCCGCTTCTTGAGCAGGATGCCGGCCAGCAGCACAGGAATGAGAACCCACGCGCCTAGGACGAGCGCGGCCTGCCAGGCCTCCAGCGTGTCGGGGAGATGCTCGGCAGCCGTCATCGGCGCCAGCGTGCTGCCCGGAACAAATTTGCGGAGTTCCTTGACGAAGTCGCCCTGGATGATCTGCAGCGCGATAGGTAGGACAAAAAAGACGCCCACGAGGCTCATGATGCCGCCGGCGGAGTTCCGGATCAGGGCACCGATGGCCATTCCGATCGCAGCGACGGCGGCAACGTACACGCTGTTGATCAGGAGGGTCCGGTAGTAGTGCCCGCTCGAGACGTCCAGGGTGTGGCCGTACTGATCGAAAATCGGCACGGCAACGAGGCCGGCGAGGTAGAGCGAAAGTGCGGTGATCAGGAAGGCGGAAACCACGACGACGAGGAGCTTGGCCACGAAGGCCGGGGTCCGCTTCGGGACTGCCGTGAACGTGGACCGCGCCATTCCCGTGGTGAACTCGGAACTGATGATCAGCACGGCCAGCGAACCGAGGATCAGTTGGGCAAAGGAGATGCCGGCACTGGGCGCCGACGCGGCAATGTCTCCCTGGGCCGCCAGGGCGGCGGAACGCTGCGGATTCGCATTGGAGGCCTGGAGCGCCTGGCCGATCCCCCAGGCCGCGAGGGCGCCGACCCCCACAATGACCACGATCGTGGAGCCGAGCAGGATCAGGGTGGACAGCAGGGTACGGAATTTGATGAATTCGGCGTTGAGCACCCGCGGGAAGCTCGGTCCCGGGCCGTTGCTGAGGCCGTCGCCGGCCCGGTCGCCGGCCGTGCCGGCGTGCGCACCGCGGCGGGAGGGAGTGGGTTCGAGAGTGGTTGAGCTCATGGCTTAGTTGCCTCCGGACTGGACAGGTGCCGGGGCGCCCGTGGTGATCAGCGAGTGGTATTCGACCTCATCCTTGGTCAGCTCCATGTAGGCCTCCTCGAGGCTGGCCTGGAGCGGGGTGAGTTCGTAGATCATGACGAGGTTGTCGAGGGCGGTGCGGGCGATCTGCCGCGGCTCCAGCCCGGTGACTTCGAGGAGTTCGCTCTCCCGGGCCTCGACGGAGACACCCGCGCCGGCCAGCAGGCGCATCAGGTGGTCCGGCTGGTCGGTGCGGACCCGGGTGCGGCCCTGGCCGTTGCCGGTAATAATCTCCTGGATCGGGGCGTCGGCGATGATCCTGCCCCGGCCGATCACGATCAGGTGGTCTGCGGTGACGGCCATTTCGCTCATCAGGTGGCTGGACAGGAACACCGTACGGCCTTCGGAAGCCAGGTACTTGACCAGGTTGCGGACCCAGACCACGCCTTCCGGGTCCAGTCCATTGACCGGCTCGTCCAGGATGACGGTCTGCGGGTCGCCGAGGAGCGCCGCTGCGATGCCCAGTCGCTGGCCCATGCCGAGCGAGAAACCGCCCACCTTTTTCCGGGCCACCTCGACCAGCCCGGTCATCTCGATGACCTCGTGCACGCGCTTCTTTGGAATGCTGTGCGTGGCGGCCATGGCCAGCAGGTGGTTATAGGCCGACCGGCTTGTGTGGACCGCCTTTGCATCCAGCAGGGCCCCCACATCGCGCAGCGGCGCGCGGTGCCGGTCGAACGGGACGCCGTTGACCGTGACGGAGCCCGACGTCGGCCGGTCCAGCCCCATGATCATGCGCATGGTGGTGGACTTGCCGGCCCCGTTGGGACCCAGGAAGCCGGTGACCCGGCCGGCTTCTACGGTGAAATTGACTCCTGCGACGGCGGTTTTTTCGCCGTACACCTTGGTCAGGCCTCGTGCTTCGATCATGGAAGCGTTCCTTTGCGTTGCGTGTGGTTGTGTACGCACCACGCTACCGGCGGGTTCCGGCGAATTCGCCCCTCCCAGGGATGATTCAGGGGCGAATCAGGGTAATCCTCGGGGATGACTGCACTCAGCCCATCGGCAGCGGTGTGTAGTACACCAGCCCGGCGGGCCTGACCGAGAACTCCACAGCACGGACCCCGGGCATGACCTCGCCGTCCACCGCCAGCACCATCGATGAGTCCCCTTGTTCCACCCGGATCCTGCTGGCTTCGCTCAGGTGCGTGATCCGGGAGGTTGCCACTGTTCCGGTCAGCACTGCCCACAGCAGGCGGAGGCGGGCAAACGACTCGTCGGCGGTGATCATTCGGAGATCCAGCACGCCGTCGTCCAGTACCGGCCGGACCAAGGGCGCGTGGTCACGGGGGTAGTAGCGGCCCCGGCCGAGGTAGAGGATCCAGAGCTTGTGCCGCACGCCGTCCACCACCAGAGTGCTCGGGGTGCCCGCGGCAAAGGTCCGGAACATGGCAATGACACCGGCCAGCGGCTTCCCCAGCGCCGGCTGGAGGTGCTCCCGCCGGCGCACCAGGTTGGGGTACAGGCCGATGCTGGCGGTATTCAGCATGGTCAACTCCAGCTGCTCCGGGCTGTCCGGCAGCCCGCGTTCGACCAGGACGCACCCGATGTCCGCACACGCCGCCTCCCCGTGGGTGGCGGCGTCGACTGCGGCCTGCAGGGTGGCGGTCCCGGCGTCCCGGGCGAAGTGGTTCAGCGTTCCGCCTGGCAGCACCAGGAGCGGGACGGAATGCTCGACGGCGGCCGCCGCGGCGGTCCCGACGGTGCCGTCCCCGCCCCAGACGCCGAGCGCGACGATGCCGGGCCGGATCGCCACCGCCTCGATTTCCGACGCTACGTCATCGTCCGGGCCGACCTCCTTTATATACGCCTTGGGGAATACCCCCTGCAGGGCGTCGGCAGTTTCGGCGGAGTAGGACCCGCCCAGCGTGTTGACGGCGATACCTAGTCCCTCACCGGCCGGGAGCGCCGCGGCCTCGACCGGGGTGCGCCGGACCGCAGGTGCCGGCGGACGGACCGGCCACCACTTTCGCGTCACGAGGGCAGCGCCGGCCCCGATTGCCGAGCCGAAGAAGACGTCCGAGGGCCAGTGCGCCCCGGTGTGTACCCGGGAGTAGGCGACCCCCGCCGCGAGAGGCGCCAGCGCGGTGCCCAGCGCCGGCCGGACCAGCCCCACGCCGAGGGCGAAGGCGGCCGCCGAGGCGGAGTGTCCCGATGGCATGGAGGAGCTGGCGGGCTGCGGGTTGACGAAGCGGAAAACAGGCAGGTGCTCGGGCAGCGGACGGGCCCGGGGCAGCAGGGACTTGAAGACCAGGTTGGTCACGGCAGAGGCCGCGCCCTGTGCCAGCACGCCATGCAGGGCCGCACGCCTGGTATCGCCGGGAAACAGGGCCATCACCGCGGCTATGCAGATCCAGAGCTTGCCCTGGTTGGCGGCCGAGGAGAGCCGCCGGAAGAAGTCGTCGTGGCTTCCGCCGGGCAGCTGCGCGACTGAGTGGACCAGTTTCCGGTCGAGCTCCTCCAGCCGGCCGGGGACTTTTCTCAGCACGCTTCGCATTGACCAACCCTACTGCGGACCGCCGGCGCGCACGGGCCGCGCGGCGCCAGCGAGCAGCAAGGCAACCAGGATCGGCGCCCCGATAGCGAGCAGTGCCGGCCGGAGGCCGGTCAGGTCGCCGAGGTAGCCCAGTAGGGGCGGCCCGGCCAAAAAAGCGATGTAGCCGAGGGTGGACACGACCGAGACCCGGGCCGCGGCGTGCTTGGGATCGTCGGCCGCGGCGGACATGCCCATCGGGAAGGCGAGGGCCGCTCCCACGCCCCAGAGGACCGCGCCGGCGGTGGCAAGCCAGAGGTTGCCGGCAAAGACGAAAAGCGCCAGTCCGGCAGCCGCCGCAGCCATGCTGGCCCGCAGCACCGCCACCCGGCCGTACACATCGATCGCCCGGCCGCCGAAGAAGCGCATGGCGGTCATCGCCAGCACAAAGACGGCGAACAACAGGGCCCCGGTGGACTGTTCTGCACCCAGTCCGTCCACGGCGGCCTTGGCGATCCAGTCGTTGCCCGCGCCTTCGGTGAGGGTGGCGCCCAGCACGACGACGCCGATCAGTAGGGTACGACCGTCCCGCCAGGCGGAGGCGGCCCGTGGCTTCCTGACCGCGTCGGCTTCACCTGCGGCCGCGGCCGGTTCGGTCGTATGCGGCAGGAAAAACCGCGGCGCTATCAGGGTGGCCACAGCCACGACGGCGGTGATGGCGAGCAGGTGTTCCGGCAGCCCGACGCCGAGCGTGGACAGTCCGGCGCCGATCAGCGCCCCCACGAACGCGCCTCCGCTGAACGCCGCGTGGAACTGCGGCATGATGGTCCGGCCGAGCCGGTGTTCGACGTCGGCTCCTTCGATGTTCTGGGACACATCCCAAAGGCCGATGCCGATGCCGAGGAAGAACAGCGAGACCGCGGTGCCGGGGACAGCAGCGGCCCCGAGCGACAGGGCCACGCCGGCTCCCGCCACGGCCGCCAGCAGGCCGCCGGCGCGCACGGTATTGGCAGTTCCGAGCCGGCCCACCACGTGTCCGGCGGTGGGCAGCGCGATCAGCGAGCCGACGGCGACGCACAGCAGCAGGCTTCCCATTTGTCCTGCGGTGATGTGCAGGATGTCGGTGACCGCGGGGATGCGGGCCGCCCAGCTAGCGAACACGAGGCCGTTGATCCCGAAGACCAGAAAGGTGGCTGCGGCTGCCGCGTTGAGGTTCGGGCGGCGGGCCTCGACGGGCGGCTGCGGGCGGGAGGTCATCCCCACCACTCTAGCGACGGGCCGTCGGTCAGCGGGCCCGCTCGACGCGTTTCTCGTCCCACACGGGCTCGGCCGATTCGTAGACCTTGCCATCGGAGCCGAAGACCAGGAAGCGGTCGAAGGTGCGGGCGAACCAGCGGTCGTGGGTGACGGCCAGGACCGTGCCCTCGAAGTGGTCGATGGCCCGTTCCAGCGCCTCGGCCGAGTGCAGGTCCAGGTTGTCGGTAGGCTCGTCGAGCAGCAGCAGGGTGGCGCCGGAGAGCTGCAGCAGCAGGATTTGGAACCGGGCCTGCTGGCCACCGGAGAGGGACTCGTACTTTTGCTCCGCCTGCGAGGCAAGGCCGTAGCCGTCCAGGGCACCGGCGGCAGCTTCGCGGCCCAGCCCGGAGCGGTGCTCGTCGCCGCGGTGCAGGATTTCCAGCAGCGTTTTGCCGAGCAGGTCGGGCCGGACGTGCGTCTGGGCGAAGAAACCGGGCCGGATCCGGGCACCGAGTTTCACCGTGCCGTCGTGCGGGACTTCGGCGATCTCGACGTCGGATACGGGCAGGTGCTCCCGCTCCGGATCGGTCCCGCCGGTGGCGAGCAGGCGCAGGAAGTGGCTCTTGCCGGAGCCGTTGGAGCCAAGTACACCGACCCGGTCGCCGAACCAGACTTCAGTGGAGAAGGGCTTCATCAGCCCGGTGAGCTCCAGCTTTTCCGCCACGACGGCGCGCTTTGCCGTGCGTCCGCCCTTGAGCCGCATCTGCACGTTCTGCTCTATCGGCAGCGCCTCGGGCGGCCCGGCCTCGAGGAACTTCGCCAGCCGGGTCTGCGCGGCGTGGTACCGGTTGGCCATGTCGGAGCGGAACGCGGCCTTGTTCTTGTACATGTTGACGAGTTCTTTGAGCTTCACATGCTCCTCGTCCCAGCGTTTGCGGAGCTCCTCGAAGCGGGCGTTCCGGTCCGCGCGGGCGTCGACGTAGGAGCCGAAACCGCCGCCGTGGATCCACGCGCCGGCACCGTTGATGCCCGGTTCCAGGGTTACGATGCGGCCGGCGGCGTTGTTCAGGAGTTCGCGATCATGGCTGATGAACAAGACGGTTTTCCTGGACTCATTGAGCTTCGCTTCGAGCCAGCGCTTGCCCGGCACGTCCAGGTAGTTGTCCGGCTCGTCGAGCAGCAGCAGTTCGTCGGGTCCGGCGAAAAGCGCCTCCAACACAAGCCGTTTCTGCTCACCACCGGAGAGGCTCGACGCGGGCCGGTGCTGCGCGCGGTCGAAGGGCAACCCGAGGGCCGCCATGCAGACCTCGTCCCAGACGGTCTCGACGTCGTAGCCGCCGGCGTCGCCCCAGTCCACGATGGCCTGCGCGTACTTCATCTGGGTGGGCTCGTCGTCGTGCTCCACCATGGCGAGTTCCGACTCGTCGACGGCGCGGGCGGCAGCCGCCAACGCCGGCGGGGCGGCGGAGACCAGCAGGTCGCGGACGGTCGATTCGTCCCGGACCTGGCCCACGAACTGCCGCATGATGCCCATGTTGCCGGACCGGCCCACCACTCCTTCGTCCGGAACGAGGTCGCCGGAGATGATCCGGAACAGCGTGGTCTTGCCGGTCCCGTTCGGCCCGATCAGCGCCGTTTTGGTGCCGTCGGGGACCTTGAACGTCACCCCGTTGAGCAGCTGGGTACCGTCGGAGAGGAAGTAGTCGATGCCGGAAACGTCTATATGGGCCACCCGGCAATCTTCCCATGACCGCGCGGGCCGGAGTCTCAGCCGGCGGCGGTGAGGAACTCCTTGAGCAGCGGCCCGGACGTGGTGGCGCCGAGGCCGCCGTCCTCGACGAACACGGCGACCGCTAGGTCGCCGTGCACGGCCACGATCCACGCATGGGTCTTGGGCGGGTCCTCCTTGCCGAATTCGGCTGTCCCGGTTTTGGCGCCTACCGGTGCGCCGGGCACGGAGGCGAGGAAGCCGGCGTGGCCGGAGGTCACCACGGCCCGCATCATGTCTGCCAGCGAGGCGGCTTCAGCCGCGGTAAGCGGCGTGCCGGAGGTTTTCGCCGGCGCCGGGGTTGGCGACGACGGTGCGGCAGCGGACGCCGTGGGGCCGGCGGCAGGGGTGGCAGCGTCGCCGGCGTGGGGGTTCAGCACGAGCTGCGGGGTTACGGGGGCGCCCTTGGCGACGGACCCGGCCATGATGGCGGCTGCCAGCGGGGACACCAGCACCTTGCCCTGGCCGATCATCGAGGCGGCATGCTCGGTGCCTTCGGCGGCGCCCGGAACGGAGCCCAGAAAGGCGTCCGCCCCGAGGCCGGGGGCTTCCACGGCCACGCCCAGGGAGGTGGCCGCGGATTCCAGCTGGGCCTGGCTGACCTTGTCCCGGGCGTTGATGAAGGCGGTATTGCAGGAGTGCGCGAAGGCGTCGCGCAGGGACACTGACCCCAGCGACGCGGCAGGGTAGCCCTCGGCGTTCTTGAAGGTCCGGCCGTCGACGGTGAGGGTCGCCGGGCAGTCAACCTTGGAATCGGGGGTCATGCCGGTGCGGAACATCGCCAACGAGTCGACCATCTTGAAGATGGATCCGGGGGCGTACTGGCCCAGCATGGCGGTGTCATAGCCGTTGCTTCCGGGGCCTGAGGCGGCTGCGAGCACCGCACCGGTGGAGGGCCGGAGCGCCACGATGGCCGACGCCGGACCCACCTTGGCCAGGACGTCCTCGGCCAGTTGCTGCAGCGTCGGGTCCACGGTGGTCTTCAGCGGGGTTCCGGGTCTCATCGGTTCCTGGAAGACCACGCGGCGGCCGCCGTTCAGCTGGGCCTGGCGTTGTTCCGCGGTAAGGCCCGCCGTCTGGGCGAAAACCTGGACGCCGTCGGTGCCGCGCAGCTGGGCGTCGTACTGCTGCTGCAGGCCGCCGGTGCCGGTAACGTCACCGGCCTGGAGCGAACCCCCGGATTTCTCGATCTGCTCGGCGCTGGCCTCAGCCACGGTACCCAGCAAGGCGCGGGCGAAGGTGCGGGACGGCGCGAGCGGCAGGGTATCGGCGATGGCCCGGGCACCGGGAACTGCTGCGATCTGCTCGTCCGTGACGGTCCGGCCGTCCTGGCGCAGGGTAATGGCGGCGACGAACGCGTCCGGGCCGGCGGCCCGCACCTGCTGGGTGTAGGCCGCCGGGTCGGCGCCCACCAGCTGGGCGAGTTTGGCGGCGGAGGCGGCGGGGTCGGCCGAACCCATCCGCGGCTTGTCGAGGCCGATGTGGACCACCGGCCGGTACCTGACGAGCTTCGCGTCGCCGGAGCCGAGGATATCGGCCCGCTGCGGTGCCTCGGTCGAGGTGCCGAGGACTTCGTTCTCGGCTAGGTCCGGTACCAGGGTCCCCGGGTTCCATGCCGTCAGCCACTTGTCGCCGGACTTCTTTAAGTGGGCGACAGTGGTGTAATTCCACTCGGTGGCGCCGATCTTCCAGCTGTAGTTCAGCGGGACGGTCGCGGTGCCGGCCTCCAGCGTCATTTCGCCGGTTTCCACGGCGGGTTTGATCGGGTCCAGCCCCTTAAACACCGCCTTGAGCTGCTCGTTCGCCGCCCCTGAGTCCTTCGCCTCGAAGGGAACGGCGCCGACGTCGAGTGCGGCAACCGCGGCGGCGAGCTGCTTCGCGGCGTCCTGCGCGCCGGATCGGCCGTCGCCGCAGGCCACCAGTGAGGCGCCGAGGATCAGGCCAACCAGGCCAAGTGAGAGCTTTTGAATATTCCCCATTCGCGTCATTATGCCTTGTGCCGCAGACTTCGCCGTGTCACGGCCGACATCCTGGGGCCTGATCGCACCGCCGGCCCGCGACGACGGTGCCGCGGTCATCGGCTCCGGGCTGGCCAAGGACCTCGACCTCGCCGTCGGCAGCCGGGTGTCGGTAGGCGGCACCGAACCGGCAGTAGCAGCCGTCGTGCCTGAGCAGTGGTAGGCGCCGTAGCGGCGGTGCGGGACGGCCGTCTCTCGGCGGCAGGAACCCTCACCGCAGCCCCTAGAGACCCAGCGACGGGGCCGGCAACCCGAATATGTCCTTCAATGCATATTTGGCTGCATGGAAGCCGGGCATCCCTGTCACGCCCGGTCCCGGCGGCGTCGACGAGGAGCAGAGGTACAGACCGTGAAGGGGCGTCCGCCAGGGCACAGGACTCAGCACGGGGCGCCGGAGCAGCCCGCGCAGATCCATCGCGCCGGCGCTGAAATCGCCGCCGACGTAATTCTCGTTATAGTCCGCGAGTTGCGCGGCAGTCGTGACACGGAAGCCGACCACCAACTCCCGGAAGCCCGGCGCGAAGCGCTCCAGCTGCGCCATCACTGCGCCGCCCATATCCACCGTGGACCCGGCGGGAACGTGGCAGTAGGTCCAGAGGATGTGCCGGCCCGCCGGGGCGCGGCCGGGATCGAAGCGGGACGGCTGAGAGACCAGGACGTAGGGCCGTTCCGGATGCCGGCCTGCGGCCACGAGGTGTTCCGCCTCGGCGGTTTCTGCGCGGGTGCCGCCCACATGGACGGTACCGGCGTCGGCGAGTTCCCGCGCAGCCCAGGGCACCGGCCCGGACAGGATGAAATCGACCTTGCAAGCGGCGTTGCCGAAGCGAAACGACTCCAGCGCGCGGCGGTACCGGGGCGGGAGCCGGCTGCCGGCAATCCGGAGCAGTGCCGGCGGAGCAACGTCCAGCAGCGTGGCCCGGGCCGGCGGCAGTTCCGTTAGCGCACCAATCCGCGCCCCGGTCTGAACCACACCGCCGTGGGCCTCGAAATCCGCCACCATGGCCGCAGCGATCGCCGCCGAGCCGCCTAGCGGGATCGGCCAGCCGCCGGCGTGGCCCAGCGCCCCCAACAGCAGGCCCGCGGCGGCCGCGGGCAGGGTCGGCAGGGGAGCGACGGCGTGCGCGGCGACGCCGCTGAGCAGCGCGGGAGCCAGCTCTTCGCGGAACCTTACGCCCCACGCACGAGTGCCCTGCTCGAGGGCCCGCAGCCCGAATACTGCGGCTGCCACAGGCTGCCGGGGCACCCGGAGTAACTGGTTCAGGGCCACCTCGGCGACGCCGTCCAGCCGGTCGAGCAGGGGCGCCATGAGGCGCCGGTATGCGCCGCCGTCGCGCCCCAGCGCGTCAACTGTCCGCTCCAGCGAGCGGTACCCCAGCGCAGCCCGCCCGCCGTCCAGGGGTGCGCCGTGGGAGAGTTCGGGTACCTCCAGCCGGACCCGCCGGGACAACTCGAAGTCCCGGAAGAACGGCGAAGCCAGCGCCATCGGGTGCACCGCCGAGCACACATCGTGAAAGTGTCCGGGCTCGATGAGCTGAGCGGTCCGGAGTCCGCCGCCCACCGAGTCGGCGGCCTCGAAGAGATGCACCGCCAGTCCTGCCCGCGCCATCGTCACCGCCGCCGCCAGCCCGTTGGGGCCGGCGCCGACGACGGCGACATCAGGCACCGGCATCAGGCGTCCACGTTGTCACGCCGCCACGGCATCACGGACGCGGAAGGCCGCCTGAGGTCCAGCCGCAGCCAGTCGGCGGCGCCATCGAACGGACCACCGTGGGGATCGTCCATGCCATGCCGGCGAACGACGTCGTAGCCCGGGTCGCAGATGTCCCAGACCACCCTCGCCATGAGATAGACGAGGGCGGTCATGTGCGCCAGGACGGCGAGCACGTAGTAGGGCATATCGATGTTGTGCTGGCTGGCACCCGCGCTGGTCACCTGGCCAAGATACATCCAGATGGCGGCCCAGTGCAGCCCCTCGATGGCCTGCCAGACCAGGAAGCCCCGCCACCGTGGCCGGGCCAGGGCCAGCAGCGGGATCAGCCAGATCACGAACTGCGGCGAATAGACCTTGTTGGTGAGGATGAACGCGGCCACGATCAGAAACACCAGCTGGGCCAGCCTCGGCCGGCGCGCCGCCGAGAGAGCCAGGACCGCGATTAGCACGCAGGCAGCCAGGAAGACGTTAAGGGCCAGGGCATTGATGGCCTCCGCGTCCAGCGGTTTCCAGCCGAGGCGTCCGGACACCAGGTTGTAGGCGAACCAGGGGGAGCTGTAGCCCGCCGGCCGCGACTCCGTGAACTGGTAGAAGTACTTCCAGCCGGCCGGGTCGCCGGCGGCGGCCGGGAGGTTCACGACCAGCCAGCTCACCGAGGCCGCACCGGCGGTGAGCAGGAACGCACGGATCTTGCCGGTGCGGAGGGCCAGCAGCACGACGGCGCCGAGGATCAGCACCGGGTAGAGCTTTGTTGCGGCGCCAAGCCCGATGAAGAGACCGGCGAGCAGCAACTTGTTCCGGGCGAAGAAGTACATGCCCAGCGCCAGCAGCCCGACCGCCCACAGGTCCCAGTTGATGAAGCCGGCAAGGACAATGCCCGGGGCGAGGGCCACCATCGCGGCGTCCCAGGCCCGGCGTCGCGCGGTGCGCGCGGTGGCCAGCACCGTGACGATCCAGACGGCGACAACCAGGGTGGCGTTGACATCGAAGTAGGCGAGGACCCGGGCATTGCTGACGCCATCCCCGGGCACCAGGAGGGCCGTGGCGCCGGCGATGAAACCCATCAGCACCGGGTATTCGAAGAAGCTTCCCGCGGTGACGAAGGGAAACGCTCCGTCGCCCAGGCCGCGATTCTTGTACAGTTCGGCAAAGTCCGAGTAGCAGGTGGCATAGAACTGCCCGGGCGACTCCCAGCCGTTGCTCCGGCAGTAGCCCTTCAGCAGGATCCCCAGCAGAGCCGCCAGGACGGTGAGCAGGACAAGCACGCGCTCCACGGTGAAGAGCCCCGGGGAGACGACGCCGGGGGCCGCGCGGCGGCCCAGCGGTCCGCCGATGACTTCTGTGAAATTCCGCAGCAGCAGATCACCGCGGCTGGGGACTACCAGTCGGATCCGCTTGCGGTGCTCCGGCCGCGTTGTCTGCTGCATGCCTCGAGCTTACCGGGGCGGCCGGGCTGTCCTGCGGCAGGACCCGGGGGCTGAAGCCCCGTTGCGCAAACGGTCGGTGAGACGACAGCTCAGGCGGTCGCTGTCGGTAGGCGTTTGTTAATCCGGGGAGCCCACGCGTCGCCGCGTGGGCTCCTTGGGGACTTGCTCGGAAGGGTGTCATCAAGCCACGCTCCGTCTCAGGCACGGGGCCCTGCCTGGCGGAGGCCGGGCCCGCACGTCATCAGCGGATCAGTCCGTTGCGATCGGACTCATTGCAGTGTTCACGATTGCCTTTCTTGGGTCGGAATGGAAAGTAATTTGGCATGACAAATAGTGCCCCTGGAATTTGTGAAATTAGTCCACACCAGGTGCGGATAGAACCGGTCCTAATGAGGGGATTCGCTAAAGCGAAAGAATGTCCCGCTTGCAATGGCGCCGCAGCCCCAACAAGAAGCTAAGTTCCGAGCTATGGGGATACTTCGCACGTCGGGATACGGCTCAACCGCGTGGTTCCGCTTGCTCCGACGTTCCGCGCAGGCTGCCCGGAGGGGCGGCCTGGCCAAGCTCCTGCTGCGGCGTCAGGCCGGCAGCGGAAGAATTAGCAGGCGGGCAGTCCGGCTTTCGGGCGCAGGGCAGCGGCAGAGGTCGGGGTGGCGGTGAGGGTGTACATCCATCCGCCAGTCAAAGTATTCATTTTCCCAACCTCCTTTTCTGTTCTGCCGCGGCTCCGGCTGACTGGCCGGGCGCCTCGCGCCTTGCCCCCGGCAAGTCGCTCTGGGGACAGGAATAAAAATACATCACAATTGCTGCGTTTGACTTCTAAATCATATAAAATTCTTGGAAAAACTTTTCGCGGGGGTTTATAGACCCCAGCGGACGACGGCGGGGGTCTTTTTGTCCCAGCCCAACGTGCATACTTTCGCGGTGCCGAGCACGAAATGCCGGCCCTCACGGGCGTCGAGGCCGAGCCAGCGCGCGGTGAGGATCCGGGAGAAATGACCGTGCGCAACAATGAGCACATTGTCCAGGCCGGATTCCAGCACCCTGGCCACGATCTTGTCCGCGCGGGCCGCGACGTCGTCGAGGGCCTCCCCGTTGGGCACACCGTAGGTCCAGATCAAGTAGTCGGGGTTGTCCTTGCGGATCAGGTCCGAACTGATGCCCTCATAGTCGCCGTAGTCCCATTCCACCGCCAGGGGTTCCAGTTGGGCGTCCGGAAAGCCTGCCAGCTCCGCCGTCCGGCGTGCGCGGCGCAGCGGAGAGGTCAGCACCAGGTCGAAGTCGACGGCGTCGAGCACCTTCCGCGACTCGACGGCCTGCTGCTCGCCTTCCACTGTGAGCGGGAGGTCGGTGAGGCCGGTGTACTGTCCGCTCTTGGACCATTCCGTTTCACCGTGGCGTAGGATCCAGAGCTGCGGGCGGGGCGGGTTGGACGGTGCGATCATTTAGGACTCCTCTGTTGGGGACACATCGACGGCGGCAGCTTCCGGCTGTGCCGTCCACCATTCGCGCAGCTTGGTTTCGGCCACGGCGGGCTCCAGCGGTCCGTGCTCCATCCGCTCTTCCAGCAGGAATTTGTAGGCCCGACCCACCACCGGGCCCGGTTTGAGTCCCAGCAGCGCCATGATCCGGCCGCCGTCGAGGTCGGGGCGAACGGCGTCGAGGGATTCCTGCTCGCGGAGGGCCGAGATGCGCGCCTCAAGGTCGTCATAGGCGAAGGCGAGCCGATCTGCCTTTCGCTGGTTGCGGGTGGTCACATCCGAACGGGTCAGCCGGTGCAGGCGCTCCAGGAGCGGTCCGGCGTCGGTGACATAGCGCCGGACCGCCGAATCGCTCCAGCCTGCCTCTCCGTAGCCGTAGAAGCGCATGTGCAGTTCCACCAGGCGGGCCACCGCCTTGATGGTGTCGTTGTCGAAACGGAGCGCCTTCATCCGCTTGGAAGTGAGCTTGGACCCCACCATGTCATGGTGGCGGAAACTCACCGCGCCGCCGGCCTCGAAACGGCGCGTGGCGGGCTTGCCGACGTCATGCATGAGCGCGGCGAACCGCAGCACAAAATCCGGGCCGGGCACGGGCCCGTCGGCACCGGATTCGAGTGCCGCGGCCTGCTCCAGGACCTGTAGCGAGTGTTGGTAGACGTCCTTGTGGCGGTGGTGTTCGTCGGCTTCGAGCCTCAGGGCGGAGACCTCGGGCAGCACGAACTCCGCCAAGCCCGTCTCCACCAGCAGGTCAACGCCGGTTCGGGGCTGCGCGGCGCAGATGAGCTTGACCAGCTCGTCGCGCACCCGCTCCGCGGAGATGATCTTGATCCGCTCGGCCATCTTGGTCATTGCCTGCCGCACGTCCGCGTGTACTGTCACTCCCAGCTGGGCCGCGAAACGGGCGGCCCGCATCATCCGCAGCGGGTCATCGGAGAAGGAGTCTTCCGGCAAACCGGGCGTGGCCAGCATGGACGAGTGCAGGTCCCGGACTCCGCCGAACGGGTCCACCAGTTCCATCGCCGGGAGCCGCAGGGCCATGGCATTGATGGTGAAGTCCCGCCGCAGCAGGTCATCGGTGAGCGACGATCCGAACGCCACCACCGGTTTGCGCGACTCCGGGTCATAGGCCTCGGCACGGTAGGTGGTGACCTCAATCTGGAAGCCGGCCTTCCGCATGCCGATCGTTCCGAAGGCGCGCCCGATCTCCCAATAGTTGTCGGCCCACTTCTTGATCAGCGCCACCGTCTGGTCGGGCGTCGCGTCAGTAGTGAAGTCCAGGTCCAGCGATACCCGGCCCAGGAACAGGTCGCGCACTGGCCCGCCCACCAGGGAAAGTTCGTGACCGGCGTCGACAAAGCGCTGCCCAAGCTCGAGGACCACCGGGTCCACCTGGAAGTCGACGGTGTGGGGGTCAGTCTGCTGATGTGGGTGCGCCATAGTCTCTTAAGCTTGTCAGAAATCCCGGCCAGCACCACACCGGGAGCCGTCCGGGTTCCCAGTTGGTGCGCGGCGCTCGGCGGCAGAGGCGCCGCCAGGTTATTCCGCCGGCCACTTTCCTGTCATGTTTAGGTCATCAAGTCAGGGCAAGTGTAGTTAGAGTGGACTTTATGGCCCATCCCGTACCGAGCGCTCCCGGCAGGAGGACGAACGCACCGTTGCCATCGGCAATCGGTGCCAATGTCGCGCCGGCGCAGCACCCGGGACAGGCTTCGCTGCCGACCGTGGAGGAAATCTCCGCCGGCGGCGTCGTGGTGGACACGTCCGACGGCGAGCTGCGGGTTGCCATCATCGCCCGACTCAACCGCGGCGGCCGCCTCGAGTGGTGCCTCCCGAAGGGCCACCCGGAAGGCACGGAAAGCAACGAGGAAGCCGCGGTCCGTGAAATCGCGGAGGAAACCGGGATCGAAGGCAAGATCCTGGCGCCGCTGGGCAGCATCGACTACTGGTTCACCGTCAGCGGACACCGCGTCCACAAAACCGTCCACCACTATCTCCTGCAGTCCACCGGCGGTGACCTGACCATCGAGAACGACCCGGACCAGGAAGCCGTTGACGTCGCCTGGGTCCCCATCCACGAACTGGCCCGCAAGCTCTCCTTCCCGAATGAGCGCCGCATCGCGGACCTCGCCCGGGAAGTTCTGCCCGAACACCGCTGAGCCGGTCGCCCGTGGCGCCGGGACGCCGGTGCGGCCGGGCCACAAGCCGTCCCGGTACCGTGGGTTGCGCACAAAGACGCGCCCGGGTGAGACGATGA
The DNA here is from genome assembly GCF_040546245.1 of Arthrobacter sp. UYEF3. Lineage (NCBI taxonomy): Bacteria > Bacillati > Actinomycetota > Actinomycetes > Micrococcales > Micrococcaceae > Arthrobacter > Arthrobacter sp. UYEF3. Next base: position 50,093 of record NZ_JBEPNK010000008.1, on the reverse strand, counting down.
AGTCAATGTCTGCAGCCAAGCCCTCCCCAGAAATGCCCCCTCCCGCCGGGGGCGCCGCCACCCCGGCGGCGCAGTCCAGTGAGGCCCGTTCCAGCGCCGTGATGGCCGCCGGAACCCTGGTTTCGCGCTTCCTGGGCTTCGGTAAGACCTGGATGCTGGCGGCGGCCCTGGGTCTCGGCTCCACCGTGACCGACACGTTCATCAACGCCAACAACCTGCCAAACCTGATCTTCCTGCTGGTGGCCGGCGGCGTGTTCAACGCTGTCCTGGTGCCCCAGATCATCAAAGCCAGCAAGGGCCCGGACCGCGGCGCGGATTACATCAGCCGCCTGCTGACGCTGGCCGTTGTCGTGTTGCTCTCGCTGACGCTGTTGGTGACGCTCCTGGCCCCGTGGGTGATTGAACTGACCACGCAGGGTTATTCGCCGCAGCAAAAGTCGCTGGCCGTGTCCTTTGCGTTCTGGTGCCTCCCGCAGATCTTCTTCTACGGCCTGTACGCCTTGCTCACCCAGGTCCTGAACGCCAACGGTGCCTTCGGGCCCGCCATGTGGGCGCCGATCCTGAACAACGTCGTCGCGATCGCCGGCCTGGGCATGTTCATCTGGATTCTGGGCGCAAACGCAAGCAACCCTCACACGCTGGACAACTGGGGTTCCTTCCAGACCTTCCTGGTGGCCGGGTTCTCGACTATTGGTGTGGTCGCGCAGACCGCCATCCTGCTGATCCCGGTCCTGCGGCTGCGACTGGGTCTGCGGCCACGCTTTGGCTGGCGCGGCGTGGGTCTGGGTCAGGCCGCAAAGCTGAGCGTGTGGACGCTGGCCACCGCCGCCGTCGGGCAGCTGGCATTCCTCTACGTCATGCGCATCGCCACCATCCCCGGGGCCGAGCGCCTCCGGCTTGAGCGCGCGGGGGACCAGGCCGCGGCGGCGACGCTGCCGGGCAATGCGGTGCTGGAGGTGGCCAGCCAGCTCTACCTGCTCCCGCACTCCATCATTGCGCTCTCGCTCGCCACGGTCTTGTTCAACCGGATGACCCGCGCCTCCCAGGACGGCAACCGGGCCGAGCTGCGGCGGGCGCTGTCGCACGGCCTGCGGACCATGGCCGTCGCCACGGTTTTCGGGGCCCTGGCGCTCTTCGCCCTCGCGGGCCCGCTGGGCATGTTCTTCTCGGGCGAAAACCGGCAGGACGGCGTCATGCTGGCCCAGACGCTCACCATTCTGGCCCTCAGTACGCCTTTCATGAGCGCCAACTTCATGATGTCCAGGGTGTTCTACGCCAACGAGGATGCGAGGACCCCGTTCTTCATCCAGCTGGTGCTCGCCATCGTTAACGTTGTGGCGGCCTTCTTCATCCAATTCCTGCCCTTTGACCAGATGATCTTCGCCATCGCCTTCCTCTACACCGGCGGAAACATCCTCTCCGTCGTGGTCAGCGCCACCTTCCTGCGCCGACTCCTCGGGCATCTGGACGGCCCGCGCGTGGCCAGCTCCTACATCCGCATGGGCTACGCGGCGCTCGGCTCGGCGCTGGCCGGCGCCGGTGGCCTGTGGCTGCTGGGCAGCTATAAGGCCGAAGGCTTCGCCTGGAGCAGCCGGCCGGCAGCCCTGGTGACGATCGTCGTCGTCGGACCGGTGATGCTCGCCGTGTACCTCTGCCTCTTGAAGGTCCTCCGGGTCACGGAACTGCGGGACCTGCTCCAACCCTTCCTGGGCCGGCTGCGGCGCACCCCTGCCGCGGCCACGGAACGCGCCACCACCTCGGTGGACACGGGCCTGATCCCCAGGATCTCGGGCGAATTTGACGCCGCTTCCTTCCGCGCCGGCCCTGAGCTGCGCGGTGAGGACGTCTCGGGCTGGGAAGCCGGCGGCGGCTACCTCCCCGAAGAGGAGGTGCCCGGCACCGCCCAGGCCAGCCAGGGTCGGCCCGAGATTCCCCTGCCGGGGCGCCGGACCTACCAGGGTCAGGCCGGCCACAACCCGCACTTCCCTTTCGGCCGGCGGAAGAAATAATGGCGTGCCGCCGCTTCCGGTTGCCGGGATCACGCGGCACGGACAGCGCATCGGCTAGGATCGGAGACTAACAAGGGGAGTTGCAGACCTGAGGTCAACCGGCCTTACCGGGGGGCCTGAAGTGACTGTCGAAGTCAGTGATGCCAGCATTTCCCGGACAGTCTAGGAGGAACCCGTGTCCCACCCGATCGATGTCGGATCAGTACTTGGCGGCCGTTACAAGGTCACTGCCACGGTTCTGACCTCGCATGACCAGGATCTGGTGCTGGACGGGGTGGACCAGGTACTGAACCGCCCTGTGAGTATCCTCGTCGCCGGGCCGGGCAACGCCGACCAGGTGGCCCATAGTGCCCGCGAGGTCGCGACAGGGGAACGTCCGGGCCACGTCCAGATCCTCGACCTCGGGGTCAGCGATGCGGCCACCTACCTCGTCACGAACCACACCTCGGCCGCTGACCTGCTTGACCTGGTGGTCAGTTCCAATCCGCCGTACGTGGAACCATTCTTCACCGACACGCTGGGCAGCGAAATCTTCGGCCAGCCGCGTTCCACCGAGCCCGAGACCTATGACGGCGTCTACGCCGACGAAGAAGTCGACGCCGGGTACATCAATTACGGGGAGCAGCAACGCCAGGCCCCGCAGCGGGCCCAGGCGCCGTCGACCTCACCGCAACGCGTTCCGGCACCTCCGGCCGAGAATCCCGCCACAGCGGCCCGGGCGGCCGGCGTGCGTGGTGCTGCTGCCGGGGCGGCCGGAGTGGCTGCCGGAGCCGCCGCTGCGAACGCTTCCAAATCCCCGAAGACCGCCCCGCAGGACGAGGCACCGCGGCCCAAGGCCGCACAAAAAGTCGCGCCGCAGCCCGTCGCCCCGCAGCCGGTACAGGCTGCCGGAACGCCCAAGGTATCGCTCTGGGAAGATGACTATTACGACGACGCCGTGCCTGATCAGCGGACTGCGGCCCGGGCGGCCGCAAGCGGTGCAGACCGCGCTGCCGGGAGTTTCCCGGCCTCCGCGAAACAGGATGCGTCAGCTGACCGCTACAACGACTATGACGTCGACGACGTCGACGAGGACGACGAGCCGCAACGCGAGCCCCGTTCCACGCGGTGGATCGTCGGCGCCTTGTTGGCAGCCGTTCTGGTGATCGGCCTGATCTTTGCCGTCACCAACCTTGGCGGCCTCTTCAAGGGCAGTACGCCGGAAGCCGCCAAGACCACCGGGGCATCCAGCACCCAGGTCCAGGTACCGTCCGGTACGCCGTCCGCGACCCCGAGCGCGCCGCCCGCCGTCGCACCGGCCATCGAATCCGTCACCCGTCAGGGCAACTTCGATTTCGCCGCGACCTATGACGGTGACCTCGTCAAAACCTTCGACGGGAATGCTGCCAGTTACTGGTCAGACATGGAATTCGCCAGCGACGGCTGGGGAGGATTTGCCCCCGACGGCGTTCCGCTGTTGGTCAAGCTCAAGGAACCGGCCAAAATCTCCTCGGTAACCCTGAGCCAACTCGGTGCCGCCGGCGGCAACATCAGCGTCTTCACCAATGACCGGCCCTCGTTGGACGGGGCCAAGCAGGTGGGCAACAACAGCTTCACCTCCCCGGAACTCACCATGCAGCTGCAGGAACCCGTCACGGCACAGTTTGTGATCATCTCCATCAAGGCCCTCCCCAAACTGGCAGCCCCCAAGACGCGGTACGGATACGGCCTCCGCCTGGCGGAGATCCGGGTCCAGTAAGGCCCTCCATAACACGCTCCGGCCCCCGGTAGCCACCGGGGGCAAAGCTGTAACCTGAGTGGTGGCACGCCACGCTGGTGCCCAAACCCAGCGGAATATTCAAATCAAATAATCAGTTGTGCCATGTGGCCGGCCATTCTGGCGGCCGCGTCGACAAAGGAAGAGGTTCACCGTTCAGTGAGCAACGCAGAAAACACCGCGTCCGAAGTGCGTGATGTCATCATCGTCGGCTCCGGCCCGGCGGGCTATACCGCAGCGGTGTACACCGCGCGAGCCAATCTTAAGCCTTTGCTCCTGGCTGGTTCCGTGACCGCCGGCGGAGAACTGATGAACACCACCGACGTCGAGAACTACCCGGGTTTCCCGGAGGGCATCATGGGCCCGGACCTGATGGAAAACTTTGAAAAGCAGGCTGCGCGGTTTGGCACCGAAATTCAGTTTGAGGACGTCACCGAGCTGGATCTCGACGGCGACATCAAGACCGTGACGATCGGCACGGGGGAGACCTTCCAGTCCCGGTCCATTATTCTGTCAACCGGATCGGCCTACCGCGAGCTCGGGCTGCCGAATGAGAAGCGCCTCTCAGGCCACGGTGTTAGCTGGTGTGCAACCTGTGACGGTTTCTTTTTCAAGAATCAGGACATCGCTGTAATCGGCGGCGGCGACTCGGCCATGGAAGAGGCCCTGTTCCTCACCAAGTTCGCGAAGTCCGTCACTGTCGTTCATCGCCGCGACACCCTGCGTGCCTCCAAGATCATGGCGGACCGTGCCCTGGCCCACGAGAAGATTGAGTTCGTTTGGAACAGCGGCGTGGAGGAGGTGCACGGCGGAGACAAAGTCACGGGGCTGCGGTTGAAAAACCTTGTTGACGGCACCGAGACTGAACTTGCCGTAACAGGGGTCTTCGTGGCAATCGGAAACGATCCCCGCACCGACCTCGTCAAGGGCAAGCTGGAGCTTACGCCGGAGGGCACCATCGCCGTAGAGGGCCGGACTTCGAAGACCAGCGCCAAGGGCGTGTTCGCCGCCGGAGACGTCATAGACCCGACGTACCGGCAGGCCATCACCGCCTCGGGGTCGGGCTGCGTCGCAGCCCTCGACGTCGAGCACTACCTCGCAGGCCTGCAGGCCTAGCCGCGCACGGTACGCAACCCAAGAGAGAGAATAGGTTATGAGCAACGCAAAAGACGTAACAGATGCCAGCTTCGGCGCCGACGTGCTGGGGGCAGACAAGCCTGTCATCGTGGATTTCTGGGCCGAATGGTGCGGCCCGTGCCGCAAACTCGGACCCATTCTCGACGAGATCTCCGTCGAGTACAGCGAGAAGGTCACCGTCGTCAAGGTAAACGTAGATGACAACCCGGCCATCGCTGCAGAGTACGGCATCACGTCCATCCCCGCGGTCTACCTGTTCCAGGGCGGGGAAGTGAAGAACACCGTCATCGGAGCCAGGCCCAAGCAGTTCTTCGAAAAGGAATTCGCAGACGTGCTGTCCTAGCCTGTAGCGCATTCACGGCCAAGCCTGGTGCTGGCCGAAACAAATGGTGGTTTCCTCGCAGAGGGAGACCACCATTTTTTTGCCCCATCACTGGGGCCCCCGGCAGCCGGTTCCGAGCCTGGCGGCAGTTTCGGATACGTTTGGTGCCGATGCAACTGGATACTATTGATTCGCAGTTCATATTTTCCGAGGCAAGCCTGGTTCTGTCTCGAAGCCACCCCTTAGCCGGGCTTGGGGCGAATGGCCGTGGCCGGAACCCTTAAGGGTGAATGTAGGCCGCCGCGAGTTACAGCCGAGGATTCAGGACTATCTCTTGCGGGACGCACGCGTAGGGGCGACGCTACAGACCAAGTCGAGATTCTCCGTCATGCCGGCTGATATCCATTTCCAGGGTTACACGCAAGGTATGAGTCGATTGGCGGTGCTCGGCGAACCCCGGATGGTTGCACTCCCGTCGGTCCTGTGGTGCTGGCGCCGTTTCACGTGAAACATTGCCGCCCGTCACTGACCTTGGTCTGTCTTACCAGGCTCGCTGGTCTTGTTGGGTAGATGCAGACTCCGCCGTGATACTTCGCCGCCCTGGCCTGTCTAATATCAAAGTAGTGCGGGCGCCGCGATGCGCTATCATCTGAAACATCCTGAATCACTGCATCGCTGCATCGCTGCCACAGGATGCGTTCCGGCCACGGCGCCTCGCGGTTCCGTTGACTTTAGCAAGGGTGGCTACCTTTGAGAATTGTCTTGTGCAATTTTTCCGCCGGCGCGCAACTGGCTCTCTTCTTCAGCCACTGTTTCACGTGAAACACAGTGCTTCTTCGATCTGGTGATAAGCCAATTGGGCAGAGCCTCCACAGCGGTCAGTGGTTTCTGGCATGCAATGGGGCTGTCCGGCCACGGTGGAACTCTCGTGGGCAATCCCGCTGGACACTCATTCAGTGTTTCACGTGAAACAGATGAGCGCTATCCATCCTGTCTTCAGCGGTAGAGGAAAGCGCGGAGATAATCGGACTGAAACTGAGGCGTTTCAATAGTCAACTATCAAATAAGTGGGCCGTGCACTTTCCGGAAACAACTGGCGGCCGAATGGACTGGAAATCAGGGGCCTATTTTCCCGGCCAGTAGATGCGGAGCGACTTTTCGATCGCAGTGACCAATTGCGGCCGGTCTCGATTTTGGAGTGCACCAGGCTAGGTCACCATCCAAGCACCCGGCTGCCCCCGAGACTACGATTTCCACATGCGCGCGTACCCGCTGCATAGGGTTTCACGTGAAACATAGTCTTGCTCCAACGGACGGGTAGCCCAAATTGCTGACGCCCGATCAATCGGTCCCGTATATCGACAGGCCTATAGATACCCATTTCACGGCCGAGTGGGACCGTTGTACACGGTCAGCCATGCCCTTGAATCGCCATCTGACAGGACCGCGACCATGACCATGCATACTCCAGATTTTCAGGGACTCTGTACGAGTCCACGGCTGAGTTACGTCGGCGACAGTCAAGGATAGTGACTGAAGCCTGGAAAGTTGATGGGGTCACGAGACTATGCCGTGGTCCGCCTTCGAACATGCGCTAGCACACAAGGACACCCCGTTGCCCATGCCAGCCCCGCGTCCGACCGGCGGCTAGATCATTTGCGGGCCCCGGGGCCGCGTGAGCCAATGATCCCGCACCGCTGACGCGGTCCGTCCCTACGTCATCATGCTGGGAAGGAGGCACTAGGCGAATCTACGGGGACGCGCCGGCGGGACCGCAGCTGGACCCACGGCACCATGGGGCGCCGGGGAACCCGCTGACAGCACCAAGGAGCGGCAGGTTTAGCCGAACAAGGGGAAGCGCCGCACGAGTGCATTAACCCCGCATCCGAAGTGAAACAAGTTGCTCTCCAGGAGGCGGCCACTAGCCCACGCTGCGTTCGGCGTGCCGACCAGGAGGCTGTTGAGAGGCACCTTCGTACCCCGACCCAGCCAGTCCCTATCCTTGGGATCATCATCAACCAACTAAACGACTGGGGCCGCAGATGACGTGACGGACATTTCGCCCGTTCCGCGGCAAGCCCAATGCTTGGAGATCAACGGGCAAATTGGACAACATGCAGTGACGCTCCCGCGCGTCGGCATCGACGCTGAAGGTATCTCTCGTGTAGCGCACACCCGGGAGATCTTGCTTGGCCCGGGAGAGAACTGCACATCCGCCAAACCTGGATCAGGTCACTAGCCGCGTCCTAAGGCACGTTCGTTCCCCTCTACCCGACACCTGGAAACCTGGGCGTGCAGTGGTCCGCCGATGCGGACTCGAGTGTTGCCGCGAACTTTATACACATAGTTATCCACAGAGCCCTAAGAGATTACGCACAGGTCTATCCACAGGGTCAGTTCGCGCAGCCTAAGCAGCCGCCGCTTCAGTCGACAATCCCAAAAGCCATCCACCCAGCGAGCATCCCTGTGCCTCCATCCATCCGGGGCACCAACTAAGGCATGCCGACACTCCTGGCAGTCGGAAATTAACCCCTAAATGGGGATTTCAAAGCGGTCAGAGAGCAAATTTCGGTGAAAACCGCCGCAGCGACAGACGTTTCACGTGAAACACAATGATTGTCCTCGTCGGCGGCAAGACGGATGAATCCGGCAGCCGAATAGCGGCCGGCCAGGCAGACATCGAGTCCACAACGTGCTCACCGATATCCACAAAGTTATCCACAAGGATATCCACCGACCATTGTCGTTATGTGTGAAGACCAAAACACGTAGGATGCCTTGAATGAGAGCCGACAAGCCAAAATTGATCCACACTAAAGTGCGCTCGTGAGAAGTAGAGTCAGACCGGTGTGCGGCGCCGTGCAGAGATCAACGACGCCTGGACTCTTTGGTGAAACGAGTCCTCAGCAGCAAAGTCTGTCTCGAGTTCCACCGTTCCTCCAGACTCCCAAGGCAAGCGCGAACAGGATGCTTGATCCTGTCTTAGGAGCTTCTTCTTCGGCCGGACCGTAGGATCGACCGTAGAACTGTGAGCCATGCCGTGGGACCGGCGGGAAGTACCACGTACTTGGTTTGGGAACAGGCAGGCGACGGCCCGATCGTGCATCCTGGGAGTAACTGTCCCTACCCTTTTCGCTCCGGCATACGATCTTATCAACCACGTAAGAACTGCTGGTTTCCTTCGCTGATCACGACCCTGGCAAGGTGGGACCGGAGTTTGGGCGCCAGGAACATTCACCGGGGGAGCTGTACGACCTGACTCCTGCGGCTGCGTCCACACAGGCTGGACGGTTCTCCGCTTGGACTCGCCGTAGGTCCCAACCCGAGGGAACCACACCGAATCAGGAACGGACGAGAGGCGCCGATTCTGCTGGTGCCGGGGCGGCTCAGGGTTCCGGCTCGTCCCACGATACGACCGGCTCCTTCAGCTCTTGTCAGCACTTCGGCCCAAGGCACCGGCTATCGGATGCCAACGGCCCAGGGACAGGGACAGGGATAGCGGCACCTGCAGCGGCCTTGAGCTGGTCACCTCGTCAACCGGCGTCTATCTGCTCCGACGCTTTCGGTGCATGCCCCGGACTCGGATCCCTGCCGTGATTTCGACTTGCTGGCCCACCTGGGGGATTGGTATTCTCAGCCGTCGTGCCGGGGCAAGGTGGTTATGGGATAGCGGAGGACAGTGGCAGCATCCGTGACGTAGCCGCACAAGCATGTTTTGTTCCGACTACAGAGGACTGCTGAGGGAATCCTGAACCGGTCGGAATTACTTCAGTTGGATCGAGAGCACTTGGCGCCCGTCAGAAGGAAGCGGCATCGTGCGACATTGGATTCGATATCGCCGCGATGGATGCCGCGGCGTTTCATGTGAAACATGAAACACCGAAGGACGGCGCAGGGGGACAACACCTTAAGACGTCGACCACGAGGGGGACCGCCCTGAAACCGCGGCGCGTCAGACCGGCGTCCATCCGACGCAGCCCAGCCCCCAAAACCCGGGGGACTGAGCACCCCACAGCCTCGGGAAGTTCTACGCACTGCGATGTTTCACGTGAAACGGTCTCCTGCAGAGGATGCAGGCACCGGGTTCAACGAAACTTCCCTCCGGAGGGCGGTTGTGGGACGCTATGCTCCTATCGGCCAGGAAGCGCGCCGCAACGGGCGATAGGCATCGACAGGCCCCGACATCCGATCCTCCCGGCCCACAGCTTTGCCTACAGTGCGCTCCACAGCGCGGTGTTCCCTCCCGGCCGTGACGGCCGGGTGAGGTCTCCTAGCCGCCGCAGATGACTGCTCACCCGGATATGGCACCGATCCGCCCCAAGCTGCCATCGAAACCCACGTCCGGGAGGGCTTCCGGGAGTGAAAGGCAGAAAACAGGACCCGTTTCACGTGAAACGGGTCCTGTACGAGGGACGGGTTTGCGAGGGATCTAGTTGGGACTCCCCGGAGTGAGGACGTCCATGATCCGATTCAGATCTTCGACGCTGCCGAACTCGATGCTGACGCGCCCCTTGCGCGCACCCAGGGAAATCTTTACATTGGTGTCCAAACGATCAGACAAAGACGAGGCCAGATAGTCGAGGCGCTCGTGGCGGGCGCCCGGACGGGGGATGTTGTTTTTTGTGGCAGCTGAAGGGCTCTGATAAAGCGTTACAGCTTCCTCGGTAGCGCGTACGGACATGCCCTCGGCCACGATCTTCTGAGCGAGGCGTTCCATCGCCGCAGCATCAGGAAGGGCGAGGAGCGCGCGGGCATGTCCGGCTGAAATAACGCCGGCTCCCACGCGGCGCTGTACCAGCGGCGGCAATTTCAGCAGACGCAGCGTGTTGGACACCTGGGGCCGGGACCGCCCAATCCGGTCGGCGAGCTGCTCATGGGTGGTTCCGAAGTCCTCCAACAACTGCTGGTATGCCGCCGCCTCTTCAAGCGGATTCAGTTGGCTTCGGTGAAGGTTCTCCAGCAGGGCGTCACGGAGCAGGTCATCATCGGTGGTGTCGCGAACGATGGCCGGGATGGTGGCAAGCCCGGCCGCCTGTACCGCACGCCAGCGGCGCTCACCCATGACGAGTTCATAGGGTTCACCACCTTCTTCGGTTGAAGTCCGCACCACAATTGGCTGCAGGACGCCGATTTCGCGAACCGAGTGAACGAGCTCCGCCATATCGTCCTCGTCGAAGACCGAGCGGGGCTGCTTACGGTTGGGGTGAATGTCGGAGACTGCGATTTCAGCAAAGCGGACACCGGGCACCTCGACCAAGTCCACGCCATTATCCCGAGAACCATTATTGACGGTCATCTCAGACGAGGTGCCCTTCTTTCCTGCCTCCTGGGATCCGTTCCGGGCCGCGGCAGCTTTTCTGGCCGTTGTCCTCTTGACAGCAGGTCGGGCTGATTCAGCCGGTGCGTCATCCGGACCAGTGCCGGTCGTCGCCGTAACGGATATTTCGGTCTTCTCGGCCGTCCGCGCGGGAGCATCCGGTGCGGAAGACGTCGTCGTCTTCTCTACCTGGAGTTCGTCCGGTGCAGTCGTCTCTTTCGTCAGCACCGCATCCGGGGACTGCTTCCTGGCCTCAGGAAAGAACAGATCCACGGGGCGGGACGTAGCTACACCGTTGCCTGAGGCGTTCGCCGAGGCGGAACTTGGAATCAGCGCGCCAAGTCCACGGCCAAGGCCGCGTCGCTTATCGCTCATGGATAAATCCCTCCATTGGAAGAGCCCGGCATGCTCCGGCTCTGGCTAGTGCAATTGTTGAGAAGATTTTAACGTTCGGCAATTTCCGCTGCGGCTTCCAGATAGGATAGTGCGCCGCTGGAGGAAGGATCATAGGTCATTACGGTTTGTTGGTAGCTCGGCGCTTCGGAAATTCTCACCGAACGCGGGACCACGGCTCCGAGCACCTGTTCCGGGAAGTGCTCACGAACCTCGGCGGCAACTTGGGCAGCCAGGTTGGTGCGACCGTCGTACATCGTCAGCAGGATGGTCGAGACCACAAGATCTGCGTTGAGGTGTTTCTGGATCATCTCGATGTTCTTGAGCAACTGGCTCAGACCCTCCAGCGCGTAGTACTCACACTGGATGGGGATCAGGACCTCGCCGGCAGCACAGAACGCATTGACGGTCAGGAGCCCCAGGCTCGGCGGGCAATCGATGAAGATGTAGTCGAGCCGTTCCTCGCCGTTCTTGGCGCGTACCTTGGCGTAGACGTCAATGGCGCGCCGCAGCCGCTGCTCGCGGGCGACCAGACTAACCAGTTCGATCTCCGCGCCGGCCAGGTGGATCGTCGCCGGCGCGCATATGAGATTGGCAATGTCGGGGCACGGTGCCACCACATCCTGTAGAGGCACGTCGTTGATGAGCACATCGTAGATGCTGTCGACCTCTGCGTGGTGTTCAATTCCAAGCGCTGTGGAGGCGTTGCCCTGCGGATCGATGTCGATCACCAGCACGTTGAGGCCGGCGGCGGCCAGGGCGGCAGCAATGTTGACCGTGGTGGTGGTTTTGCCCACGCCGCCCTTCTGATTCGAAACCGTGAAGATCCGGGTCTTCTCCGGCTTTGGCAGTTCGCGCCCCAGCAGCCGTTCCCGACGTTTGTTCTCATGTGCCAGCTCGCGCGCAATCGGACTGGAATCGTCAATGGAATCCAGTACGTTGCTGATCGAGGGGGCGTGGGTTTCACGTGAAACGCTTGCAGAAACACCGGCAGAGGCAACCGATACTGTTTGCTTAGAGGAAATGCCATGAGCGATAGCGGGCGCTAAAAAGGCCCGCGCTGACCCCAGGGACACAAACGGCGGAATCCGTTGTGTGGAGGTTTCGCTACTGCTCACTGGACACTCTCACTCTCATTCGGCTGTTGCTGCCGGTTACTAGCCTAACCTCTTCCCCAAGAAGACCGAGGGCACCGGGCTGGTGCTACGCAATCTTTCGAGGCTTATTCACGATGATTCGGACTACGGTGGTGGGTTCTTCGAGAAGGTCCTCGCCGACCACCACCACGGATGTCTCCACACCACCAAGTTTGCGGATCACCTTGGCCGCTTTTTCCATTTCCTCGCCGGCGCTCCGCCCCTTGATGGCGACCACCTCGCCCTTGCCGGCGAGCAGTGGAATGGTCAGTCCGGCCAGGTTCGAGAGTGCTGAAACCGCACGGGCAGTGACGACGTCGGCCGTGACCAGTCCCACGGCCAGCTCGGCCCGGGTCCGCATCACTGTCACATTTTCCAACCCGAGGTCATCGACCACTTCCTGCAGCCAGATCACCCGCCGCTCAAGTGGTTCGATCAGGGTAAGCTCCAGGTCCGGCCGCGCGATGGCGAGGCAGAGTCCCGGCAGCCCGGCACCGCTTCCAACGTCGGCAACGTGACTTCCGCGGGCAATCTCACGTTCGATCACAGCACAGTTGAGGACGTGCCGACTCCACAGCCGGGGCACTTCGCGGGGTCCTATCAGGCCCCGCTCAGTGCCGGACGTGGCCAAGTGCTGGACGTAGCGCTTGGCCAGTTCCAGCCGGTCACCAAAGATAGATTCGGCGGCCTTCAGTTCGGCCGCGGTAATTTCCACCATCAAGCTACTCCGAGGATTCAGTCTGCGGAGACAACGATGTGCCGGTCGGCACCTTCGCCCTCGGACTCGCTGACAAAACCAAGGTCGGCGACGGTGTCATGCACAATCTTGCGTTCGTAGGCACTCATCGGCGCGAGGGCGACGGGCTGGCCCGTTTCCTTGACCGCCGCAATGGCATCTTCGGCGATCTGGTGCAGGTCACCGGCACGGTCCGCACGGTAGCCGTTAATATCCAGCACCAGGCGCGAGCGGTTCTCCGTGGCGGAGAGCACCGCAAGACGGGTCAGTTCCTGGAGCGCTTCAAGCACTTCTCCGTCGTTGCCAACCAGACTTTCCAGGCCGGTGCCCTCCTCCTCGGCGACGATGGAGATGTAAGTACGGCCGTTGCGGACCTCAATGTCAATGTCGCCATCGATGTCGGCGATGTCCAGGAGCTCCTCGAGGTAGTCTGCGGCGACGTCGCCCTCTTCCTCCAGGCGGCTCGCCGAGGCACCCTTCCCGGAACTCAGGCTTTCGTCTTCGGAGTCGTTCCGGCCCGCGGCGGATCCGTCTTCCGGAACCTCATTCTGCAGTCGATCCTGGATTTCGTCCTGCACAAGTGCATCGGCGGAAATAGCGTGTTCGGTGCTCTCGGCAGACATTATTTCCTCTTCCTGTTCTTGCGCTGGGGCTGGACGCGCTGGATCTTCATGGCGACGGCGGCGGCGGCAGCTTCTTCAGCCTCGGCGTCGTCGGCCTTCTTGGCACCAATCAGCGGCAGGGCCGGCAGCCCCCTGGCAGCTCGGCGCTCGGCAAGGGCCTTGGCGGCGGGGGACCCGGGCGTCGGCATGCGGCGAATCACGAAGAACTGCTGGCCCATGGTCCAGAGGTTGGTGGTGGTCCAGTAGATGAGCACACCGATGGGGAAGTTGATACCGCCGACACCAAAGACCAGCGGCAGGATATACAGCATCATCTTCTGCTGGCGCATGAAGGGGCTCGCCAGGGCCTCTTCGGACATGTTCTTAGCCATGATCTGCTTCTGCGTGATGAACTGTGAGGCGGTCATCGCGAGAATCATGACGATCGAGAGGATCCACACCGCCGTCTGGTTGCCGCCGCCGCCATGGAGCAGCGACGCCGACAGAGGGGCACCAAAAATGGTGGACTCGTCGAACTGCACTACCTGGTCGTGGCTCATGGCGCCGATGCCCTGGCCGCTGGTGGCTGCAGCGGTAATACCCGAGAGCACTTGGAAGAGCGCAAAGAAGAACGGCATCTGGATCAGCATGGGCAGGCAGGCCGAAAACGGATTGGTGCCGTGCTTCTTGTACAGCGCCATCTGTTCCTGCGCCATGGCTTGGCGGGACAGCTGGTCAGTCTTGCCCTTGTATTTGTTCTGCATCTTCTTCAGGTCAGGCTGCAGCAGCTGCATGCCGCGCTGGGCCTTGATCTGCTTGACGAAGACGGGAATCAGGGCGGCGCGGATGACCAGTACGAGCCCAATGATGGAAAAGGTCCAGGTCCAGCCGCTGGCCGTCGGCATGCCGATGGTGCTGAGTCCGTCATGGAAGCCCACCATGATGGCTGAGACCAGCCATTTGAACGGGGCCAAGATTGTTCCAAAGATGTCCATACGATATCCCTATTCGTTAGGCCGCACTGCGGCCTTCTCCATCAGTCTGACCAGCCAGGTACTTGTCCGGATTGTTCAGCACAACAATTGTGGGGGTATGGTCGGCCGGCCATACCCGATGCCCGGCGGGGACGTGGTCCACACCGCCGGCATTCCAGGGATGGCAGCGCAACAGACGCCGTACCGCCAGCCAGCATCCCTTCACCGCGCCGTGCACCGTGATCGCCTCAAGGGCGTAGGCCGAGCAGCTGGGAAAGAAGCGGCAAACCTGTCCATACAATGGCGAGATCACCTTGCGGTACGTGAGTAGGAGCAGAATGAGGATATTGCGTGGCAGGTTCCAGAGTGCCCGGCCCAGCCAGACTGCGGCGGCTCTAAGACGAGATCCACGAACAGGGACGACGGCGGCAGTTGAGTTACGCACGCGGGGTCCCTTCCTGTGTTGTCTCGTAAGAAACTGTAGAAGCGGCCTGTGGAAGGCGGCTGCCCAAGCGTTTCAGATTCGATTCCAAAGCGGCGTCGTAGTCGCTCAGCAGATCATCCCAACCGGCGGCTGCCGAGGCGGGCAGTGCCCGCACCACGATAGCGAACCCGCTGGGATAGTTCTGCAGCGACAAGGCGCCAGCTTCTCTTAGTCTCCTCTTAACGAGGTTCCTGACAACAGCGTTCCCAACACTCTTGGAAACGATGAAACCGATCCGGCTTGGTTCACCGACAGCGAGAGCTGCCGTATATAACACTAAGTTCCGGCGTCCATTGCGGACGCCGGAACGTACAGTTGTTGAAAAATCGGTTGGGGTCCTTAGGCGGTTCCGGGTGGCTAGCACCGTTCAACTCGCATAGGGATGGTGACCGACGAGTCCGTTATTTAGGCCGACAGCTCGGTGCGGCCCTTGCCACGACGGGCTGCCAGGATGGCACGGCCGGCACGGGTACGCATACGAAGGCGGAAGCCGTGCTTCTTGGCTCGACGGCGGTTATTCGGCTGAAAAGTCCGCTTGCTCACGTTAGTTACTCCAGTGGATCAAAGGTGCGCCCACCCGATCAAAAAAAGGGGAAGAACTGGCCGACGCTAAATGTTTGTATGTGCCGCCTCCCTCGACTCGCAAGACGCAGGCGTCGGGAGAGATTCAATGAGGCAAAAAGCGTACACAAAGGACTACACAACGTTAGGGGAAAAACGCCCCCGGAGTCAAACCGGGAGCTGCTTCGGCGTCTATCCCCAGCTGTGGTTAACCCGCTCACCTGCCTGTGGATGAAGTGCGTCACTCACCTCAGTTTCGAACTACACCAGTGTGATTATCCACAGGGCTGATCCCAGCTATCTTCTGGGCTTTTCATCCCCTAGAGTGTCCCAGTAGCCGATTATCCACGGACTGTGTACAACCCTGTGGATTAAACCGAGGCCAGCACCCTGGTTCAGGCTGGTGGGCTGCAGGAAATGCAGGCAAGCAAGGTTTGAGGAACTGATTGATGACGGTAGACGAAGCCAACCACGCGAACACCCTCGGAAGTTCCTGGCGGCGTGTTGTCAGCCTTCTGGAGAATGATCACCGGGTTACACCCCGGCAGCGCGGCTTCGTAATCCTCGCCCAGGCCCAGGGCCTGATCGGTTCGACCTTGCTGGTGGCCGTACCCAATGAGCTCACCCGGGAGGTCCTCCAAACCCAGGTCAAAGAAGCCCTGGACGACGCCCTGCGGGATGTCTTTTCCGACGAAATCCGCTGCGCCATCGACGTCGACACCGAGTTGGTTCCGCTGCACGTCGAGCCGGAACCGGCCGCGGAACTGTCTCTGGCCGCCGATCCCATGGTGGAACTGCGGCCGCAGCCGATGCTGCCGAGTACTTCCCATGAGTTCGGCCGCCTCAACCCGAAGTACGTGTTCGACACCTTCGTGATTGGTTCCTCCAACCGCTTTGCGCACGCGGCCGCCGTCGCCGTCGCCGAGGCGCCGGCGAAGGCGTACAACCCACTGTTTATCTATGGTGACTCCGGGCTGGGCAAGACCCACCTGTTGCACGCGATCGGCCACTACGCCCGCCGGCTCTACAGCGGCATCCGGGTCCGCTACGTCAATTCCGAGGAATTCACCAACGACTTCATCAACTCGATCCGCGACGACGAGGGCACCAGCTTCAAGACCACCTACCGCAACGTTGACGTCCTGCTGATCGATGACATCCAGTTCCTGGCCGGCAAGGACCGGACGCTGGAGGAGTTCTTCCATACCTTCAATGCCCTTCACAACAACAACAAGCAGGTCGTCATCACCTCCGACCAGCCGCCCAAGCTGCTCGCCGGCTTCGAGGACCGCATGAAGTCGCGGTTCGAGTGGGGCCTGCTGACCGATATCCAGCCGCCGGAACTGGAAACCCGGATTGCAATCCTTCGCAAGAAGGCCCTCAGCGAAGGACTGTCCGCTCCCGACGACGCCCTCGAATATATCGCTTCCAAAATCTCGAGCAATATCCGCGAACTTGAAGGCGCCCTGATCCGAGTCACCGCGTTCGCAAGCCTGAACCGGCAGCCCGTGGATGTAGCCCTGGCCGAAATGGTACTCAAGGACCTGATCACGGACGACGGCGCCCAGGAAATTACCTCCGCGCAGATCCTCACTCAGACAGCGGACTACTTCAAGCTCAGCATGGAAGAGCTCTGTAGCAAGTCCCGCACCCGAACCCTGGTCACCGCCCGGCAGATCGCGATGTACCTGTGCCGCGAGCTGACCGACATGTCCCTCCCCAAAATTGGGCAGGAACTCGGCGGCCGCGACCATACCACCGTGATCCACGCCGACCGGAAGATTCGAGAACTGATGGCCGAGCGCCGCGTGATCTACAACCAGGTGACGGAACTGACCAACCGGATCAAGCAGCAGCAGCGCAATTCCTGACTGGCCGCGCCGCGCACTCTTACCTTATTAACAGGGGGCTGTGGACAACCCTGTGGATAGTTAAGGGGACAACCGCGGTTAATGGGCTTAAAACCCTTAAGGCGCCTGTGGATCGGCGGATCGGCCAAAAATGTTGTCCCCATCCACAGCCTGTTTAAAACCGCTTCACCCACAGTCCATGAACAGGGCTTAACCCCGGAACCACACGGCCAGACGGAGTTATCCACAGTTTCCACAGGAGTTATTAACACTACTAATCCCAAGAAAATGAAATTCCTCAAACAACAGTTTCTGTTCCTCCCGCCGCCGGCCAACTTTGGCCGTGCCGAACCACCGCCGGGAGGCCTGGCCGAGAACCACACTGGTGTAACCCGGGGATGGGAGAACGCCGTTCTTGGGGCTAAGCTGTCTGCAGTGCGTCCGTTCCGGAGACTCCCTTGGGATTTGCACCCCGCATCGGGAGGCAGTGGGAAGGCTCCCGGGATTCCTGCACTCACCTTTGGGCGAATCCGGCACGACCCCCGGACCCGCCGTGGTCCAGTGATTTTTTAGCGATCTCAGCAGCAATGAAAGGCGGCACCCCTCCGTGAAGTTCAGAGTCGAACGGGACGTCCTGGCCGAAGCCGTGACCTGGACCGCCCGGTCGTTGTCTCCGCGGCCGCCCGTTCCAGTCCTGTCCGGCCTGCTCCTCAAGGCCGAGGCCGGTACAGTCAGCTTGTCGAGCTTCGACTACGAGACCTCGGCCCGCCTTGAGATTCCGGCCGACATCGCCACCGAAGGCACCATCCTGGTTTCCGGACGCCTGCTGGCCGACATTTGCCGCAGCCTGCCCTCCGCGCCGGTCGACATCGAAACCGATGGCAACAAAGTCACGCTCAGCTGCCGTCGAAGCAGCTTCCACCTGGCCACCATGCCGGAGGCCGAGTATCCGCCGCTGCCTGCTTTGCCCCCGATCAGCGGCACGGTGCCGGGTGACTCATTTGCCCAGGCCGTTTCCCAGGTGATCATCGCAGCCAGCAAGGACGACACGCTGCCAATCCTCACCGGTGTGCGCATGGAAATCGAAGACGACCTCATCACCCTGCTGGCCACCGACCGCTACCGGCTGGCCATGCGCGAAGTACCTTGGAAGCCGGCAACACCGGGTATTTCAACGAGCGCCCTGGTAAAGGCCAAGACCCTTAATGAAGTTGCCAAGACCCTCGGCGGCAGCGGCGACATCAACCTGGCCCTCGCCGACGACGACAGCCGGCTGATCGGGTTTGAGAGCGGCGGCCGCACCACGACGTCACTCCTGGTTGACGGTGACTACCCCAAGATCCGCTCGCTTTTCCCGGATTCCACCCCTATCCACGCCGCCGTTCAGACCCAGGAACTGGTCGAAGCAGTCCGCCGCGTCTCGCTCGTGGCCGAACGCAACACCCCAGTGCGGCTTGCGTTCACCCAGGGACAGCTGCACCTCGACGCTGGAACCGGAGAGGATGCACAGGCATCCGAAGAACTCGAGGCCCAGCTGACCGGTGAGGACATAACAGTTGCCTTCAACCCGCACTACCTCATCGAGGGCCTGAGCGTCATCGAGACGAAGTTCGTCAGGTTTTCCTTCACCACCGCCCCGAAGCCGGCGATGATCACCGCGCAGCAGGACGCCGACGGTGACGACCAGGACGATTACCGCTACCTGGTCATGCCGGTCCGCCTGCCCAACTAATTCGCAGACGTTGTCGTTCTGAGTCCTCAAAGCGACAACTAATGCGGGTCAGTTGACTCGCGCCGCACCAACCCGAACCACCAGCGCAGAAAAGAGTTCATACCGTGCACATCGGACTGATCGGCCTTGGCAAAATGGGATTCAACATGCGCGAACGGCTGCGCAAAGCTGGAATCCAGGTCACGGGATTTGATCGCAACCCGGATGTCACCGACGTCACCAGCGTTGAGGAGCTGATCGCCGCCGTGCCGGCGCCGCGGCTGATCTGGGTCATGGTCCCGGCTGGCGCTATCACCGGCGCCGTGATTACCGAACTCGGCAATAAGCTCGACGCCGGCGACCTAGTGATCGACGGCGGTAACTCCCGATTCACCGATGACCAGAAGCATGCTGCGGCACTGGCCGAAAAAGGTATCCGCTTCGCCGACTGCGGCGTTTCCGGCGGCGTCTGGGGCCTGCAGAACGGCTACGGCCTGATGGCAGGCGGCGAGCCGGGCGACATCGAGCGGGCGCTCCCGGTCTTTGATGCACTCCGGCCCGAAGGTGACCGCGCCGACAGCTTTGTCCACGTGGGCGGCGCGGGCGCGGGACACTACGCCAAAATGGTGCACAACGGCATAGAATACGGCCTGATGCAGGCTTACGCGGAGGGCTACGAACTCCTCGCCGCAAAGGACATCGTGAACGACCTGCCGGGCACCTTCCGGGCCTGGCAGAAGGGAACGGTAGTCCGCTCCTGGCTGCTGGACCTCATGGTCAAGGCCCTGGATGAGGATCCGGGGCTGGAATCGATCGACGACTACGTCGAGGATTCCGGCGAAGGGCGCTGGACAGTTGAGGAAGCCATCGCCAACGCGGTGCCGGCCCCGGCCATCACCGCCGCGTTGTTCGCGCGCTTCTCTTCCCGTGAAGACAGTTCACCGGCCATGAAGATGGTCTCAGCGCTGCGTCACCAGTTCGGCGGCCACGCCACCCGGCCGGCCAAGTAGTCGCTGGAATCCTGAAACCGGCGTGTACCTAGAACAACTTTCACTGACAGATTTCCGCAGTTACGCCCAGGTGGATCTCGGCCTGGAACCGGGCGTCACCGTGCTGCTGGGATCCAACGGCATCGGCAAGACCAACCTGATGGAAGCGATCGGCTACCTCGCCACGCTCAGTTCGCACCGGGTCAGTTCGGATGCGCCGCTGCTGCGCTTCGGCACCGAGCAGGCAATGATCCGGGCCAAGCTGGTTCGCGGAGTCCAGTCCACCGTGCTGGAGGTGGAAATCAACGGCAGCCGCCCGAACCGTGCCCGTATCAACCGCAGCAACCCGGTCCGGGCGAGGGATATCCTGGGCATCTGCCAGATGGTGCTCTTCGCCCCCGAAGACCTCGCCCTGGTCAAAGGCGATCCGTCCAACCGGCGCCGCTTCCTGGATGAACTGCTCGTCAGCCTGGTACCCCGTCATGCCGCCACCCGCAGCGACTACGACCGGGTCCTCAAACAACGCAATGCGCTGTTGAAATCCGGTCGCGCCGGCAAGTTCACCGCCGGTCATGAGGCGACCCTCGACGTGTGGGACCAGCACATGGCCGGGGCAGGTGCGGCGCTCCTGCACGCCAGGCTTGAACTGGTGGAACGGCTGCTGCCGCATCTGCAGATGGCTTACAGCCAGCTGACGGATGGGTCCAAAGACGCCGGCGCGGTGTACCGCTCCAGCCTGCAGGGCGTGCTCGACGACGACGGGCAAACAGCCGGCGGCGGAGCCGCTGGTGGTGGGTCGGCGGGCACACAGGCAGAGGAGCTCGAAAACCTGCGCATGCTGAGTGTGCCTGAGCTGACCGACCGCTACGTCAGGGCCTTCGCGGCGTCGCGGCGCAAGGAGCTGGAACGGGGCGTCTCCCTGGTGGGTCCGCACCGAGACGAATTGGACCTGGTGCTCGGACCGGCCCCGGCCAAGGGCTATGCCTCGCACGGCGAAACCTGGTCCATGTGCCTGGCCCTGCGCCTGGCCTCTTACTACGTGATGCTGGACGATGCGCGGACCGGTGGATCCGCGCCGATCCTGATCCTGGACGATGTGTTTGCCGAGCTGGACGTCCAGCGGCGGCGTAAACTGGCGGCAATAGTTTCCGGCGCGGAGCAGGTACTGGTGACCGCCGCCGTCGAGGACGACATCCCGGTTGAACTGACCGGACGGCGGGTGAAAGTCATTCCGGGAGGAATCGATGAGCCGGACACGCGATGAATAGGGATACCGACGGCGGCCTGCAACCGGGCCGTGACCCCGACGACATCGACGCCGCGCAGGCGGCACTGAACCGGATGCGTGACGCCGCGGCCGCACGCGGCGAAATTCGCCGTAAAGCGCCGCCTCGTCCCGGCAGCGCCAGCCAAAAGCCTGGCCGCGGTGTCCGTACCCGCGGTTTCAGCCACTTCCACGGCAACGGCCGGGACCCGCTGGGGCTTGGCAAAGTGGTGGGACGGCTGGTGGCCGAGCGCGGCTGGAGTTCCCCGGTGGCGGTCGGCTCCGTTATGGCCCAGTGGCCCGCCCTCGTCGGGCCGGAAATTTCGGCGCACTGCACTCCTGAGAGCTTTACCGACACCACCTTGCATGTTCGCTGCGATTCGACGGCGTGGGCCACCCAGTTGCGCCTGCTGAGCCTGAGCCTGCTGGACAAATTTCGGGTTGAACTAGGCGATGGCGTAGTGACGAGCATCCAGGTGCTTGGTCCTGCGGCACCAAGCTGGCGCAAGGGCCTGCGGACGGTGAACGGCCGCGGCCCCCGGGACACCTACGGGTAGTACCGGAGCCTAGGCAGCCACGCGATGTGAAGCACTTCTTCCAAAACCATTGAAAAAACCGCAAGCGCCGTGTAGGGCGCTCTGAGCCCCCGGATCCGTATAGGAACCCAGCCGGAGCACCCCTGGAGCCTTGGAGGCGGAGCCAATGGCCTCCCAGCGGCACTTTGCCTGCCGTTTGGGGCTCCAAAATGCGGGTTTCCGTTGTATAACACGGTAGAATCGGGATAGATAACTGGGCGCCGGTGAAACGTCGACTGAGTCTGTTTCCGACGCGATTTTTCTGTGCGGAGATCGGCTCTCTCGAGTGATGCTGCCGGTGCCATCAGTGACGTGCCTGTTGGCGGTAACCGTTCTCCTTCGGATACGGCGACGGCCGGCCTTCAACGAACGCAGAGGAGTCGAAAGCGCCTGTGGCTAACGACAATACAGATTTCCCGGCAGTAGAACCACCAGCAGTAGACCTAACGGCAGTAGACCCAACAGCGGCGGATGACGCGGCGGACACCCCCGCGGACCAGACGGTGACCCACGAATATGGTGCCAGCGACATCACGGTGCTCGAGGGCTTGGAAGCTGTCCGGAAACGCCCGGGTATGTACATCGGCTCCACCGGCCCCCGCGGCCTGCACCACCTGGTCTACGAAGTTGTTGACAACTCGGTAGATGAGGCGCTGGCGGGCTACTGCACGCATATCGAGATCGTTCTCCAGGCTGACGGCGGAGTTAAGGTCGTCGACGACGGTCGCGGCATCCCGGTGGACATGCATCCCACCGAGCACAAGCCGACGGTGGAAGTGGTCATGACCATCCTGCACGCCGGCGGGAAGTTCGGCGGCGGTGGCTACGCAGTCTCCGGCGGCCTGCACGGCGTCGGCATTTCCGTGGTGAATGCACTTTCCAGCCGCGTCGACACCGAGGTGCGCCGTCAGGGCCACGTCTGGCGGATGTCGTTTGCCGACGGCGGCAAGCCGCAGGGCGGCCTGGTCATGGGCGAAGAAGCCGACGCGACCGGCACCACCCAGACGTTCTATCCGGATGCGACCATTTTTGATTCCACGGAATTTGATTTCGAGACCCTGCGGGCCCGCTTCCAGCAGATGGCATTCCTGAACAAGGGCCTGCGGATCACGCTGACCGACGAGCGCCGCGCCGCGGTCGAACCTTCCGAGGACGCGGACCTGGACCTCGACGCCGTCGTGACCGAGGGAGAAGTGCCTGCGGACTTCCATACGGTGGTGTACCAGTACGATGACGGCCTGCTGGACTACGTGAAGCACCTGAACTCGGGCAAGAAGGTGGAGGTGGTCCACGAGGACGTCATCGCCTTCGAAACCGAAGACAAGGAACGGCACATCGCCCTGGAAATGGCGATGCAGTGGACCAACGCGTACTCGGAGAGCGTCCACACCTACGCCAACACCATCAACACCCACGAAGGCGGAACCCACGAAGAAGGGTTCCGCGCAGCAATGACCTCGCTCATCAACCGCTACGCGCGGGAGAAGAGCATCATCAAGGAAAAAGACGACAACCTCACCGGCGACGACATCCGGGAAGGCCTGACCGCCGTCATTTCGGTCAAGCTCGCGGAACCGCAGTTCGAAGGCCAGACCAAGACCAAACTCGGTAACTCCGAGGTCAAGGGTTTTGTCCAGCGGGTGGTTACCGACGGTCTCGGCGACTGGCTGGAGCGTAACCCGGGGCCGGCCCGGGACGTCATCCGCAAGGCCATCTCCGCCGCACAGGCGCGCATGGCGGCCCGAAAGGCCCGCGATAACGCGCGGCGCAAGAGCCCGCTCGAATCCTTCGGCATGCCCGGCAAACTTTCGGACTGCTCCTCCAAAGATCCGCAGAAGTGCGAGGTCTACATCGTGGAGGGCGACTCGGCCGGTGGTTCGGCCAAGCGCGGGCGCAATCCCGAGACCCAGGCGATCCTGCCGCTGCGCGGCAAGATCCTGAACGTGGAACGCGCCCGGCTGGACAAGGCGCTGGGCAATGCGGAGGTTCAGTCAATGATCACGGCGTTCGGCACCGGCATTGGCGAGGACTTCGACATGTCTAAGCTCCGGTACCACAAGATCGTCCTGATGGCAGATGCGGACGTCGACGGCCAGCACATCACCACGCTGCTGATGACGCTGCTGTTCCGCTACATGCGGCCGCTGATTGAGAACGGCTACGTCTACCTCGCGCAGCCGCCGCTCTACCGGATCAAATGGTCCAACGCCCCCCACGACTACGTCTACAGCGACCGGGAACGCGACGCGAAGCTCGTGTCGGGCCAGGCGGCCGGGCGCCGTATCCCCAAAGACAACGGCATTCAGCGCTATAAGGGTCTGGGCGAAATGGACTACACCGAACTGTGGGACACCACCATGGACCCGGACCACCGCACCTTGCTGCAGGTCACCATGGACGACGCCCTGGCCGCGGACCAGGTCTTCTCAACCCTGATGGGTGAAGACGTTGAATCCCGCCGAAACTTCATTCAGCAAAACGCCAAGGACGTCCGGTTCCTCGATATCTAAGGCTTTGCGCCTAATATTCTCGAACCGGTATATACCTGAAACGGAAAATAGACTATGAGTGACGAAACACCCGAAGTTCCCGCCGAATCCGGTGCGGAACCCGTGCTCGAAGGCAACGTTCTTGACACCGATGTGCTGACCGACCGCGTCGAGCAGGTCGACCTGCAGACCGAGATGCAGCGGTCTTATCTCGATTATGCGATGGCCGTGATTGTGGGCAGGGCCCTCCCGGATGTCCGCGACGGGCTGAAGCCGGTCCACCGCCGCGTGATCTACGCGATGTTCGACGGAGGCTACCGCCCGGAACGGTCCTTCAACAAGTGTGCGCGCGTGGTCGGCGAGGTCATGGGCCAGTACCACCCGCACGGCGATACTGCCATTTACGATGCCCTGGTCCGGCTCATCCAGGACTGGACCATGCGCTACCCACTGGCGCTGGGGCAGGGCAACTTCGGCTCACCCGGTAACGACGGGGCAGCCGCACCGCGGTACACCGAAACCAAGATGGCGCAACTGGCTATGGAAATGGTCCGGGATATCGACGAGGAAACCGTCGACTTCCAGGACAATTACGACGGCAAGAACCAGGAACCCACCATCCTGCCGGCGCGGTTCCCAAACCTGCTGGTGAACGGCTCCTCGGGTATCGCCGTCGGCATGGCCACCAACATCCCGCCGCATAACCTCCGCGAGGTGGCCGACGGGGTCCAGTGGTATCTGGCAAACCCCACCGCCAGCCGCGAGGAATTGCTCGAAGAGTTGATCGTACGCATCAAGGGGCCCGACTTCCCGACCGGCGCCACGATCCTGGGCCGCAAGGGGATCGAGGACGCTTACCGCACTGGCCGCGGCTCCATCACCATGCGCGCCGTGGTCAACGTCGAGGAACTCCAGGGCCGGACCTGCCTGGTAGTCACTGAACTGCCGTATCAGGCTAACCCGGACAACCTGGCCATCAAGATTGCCGAGCTCGTCAAGGACGGGCGCATCTCGGGGATCGCCGATCTCCGCGACGAGACCTCAGGCCGCACCGGCCAGCGGCTGGTGATCGTGCTCAAGCGCGATGCCGTCGCGAAGGTGGTGCTGAATAACCTTTACAAGCACACCCAGCTGCAGGACAACTTCCCTGCCAACATGCTGGCCATCGTCGACGGCGTGCCCCGCACGCTGAGCCTTGATGCCTTCATCCGGCACTGGGTCACGCACCAGATGGATGTCATCGCACGTCGCACCCGCTACCGTCTGCGCAGAGCGGAGGAGGAAGCCCACATCCTGCGTGCCCTCCTCAAAGCGCTGGATGCACTTGACGAGGTCATCGCATTGATCCGCGCCTCCAACACCACCGAGGCGGCGCGCGAGGGCCTGATGGGGCTGCTCGAGATCGACGAACAGCAGGCCAAGGCGATCCTGGACATGCAGTTGCGCCGGCTGGCTGCCCTGGAACGCCAAAAGATCCAGGACCGCCGCGACGAACTCGAAGCCCTGATCGCCGAGTACAGCTCGATCCTGGCGTCCGAACAGCGTCAGCGCGACATCATCAGCACCGAACTTGCTGAAATCGTGGCCAAACACGGCGACGACCGCAGGACCAAGGTTCTGATGGGCTACGACGGGGACATGTCGATCGAAGACCTGATCCCCGAAGAGGAAATGGTCGTCACCATCACCCGCGGAGGCTACGTCAAACGCACCCGCAGCGACAACTACCGTTCCCAGCAACGCGGCGGCAAGGGCATCAAGGGCGCCCAGTTGCGGGGCGACGACGTCGTGGAGCATTTCTTCGTAACCACCACACATCACTGGCTGCTGTTCTTCACTAACCTGGGCCGCGTCTACCGCGCCAAGGCGTACGAGCTGGTCGAAGCTGCACGCGACGCCAAGGGTCAGCACGTCGCGAATCTGTTGGCGTTCCAGCCGGATGAGCACATCGCCCAGGTACTGGATCTGCGGGATTACCAGCACGCCCCCTACCTGGTGCTTGCCACCAAGCGCGGTCTGGTCAAGAAGACCCGTCTCGAAGACTACGACACCAATCGGTCCGCCGGGGTAATCGCCATCAACCTGCGTGACGGCGATGAGCTCGTCTCGGCGCAGCTGGTGTCCGAGACGGATGACCTCATGTTGGTTTCCCGGAGGGGCCAGTCAATCCGCTTCACCGCCACGGACGAGGCCCTGCGCCCGATGGGCCGGGCAACCTCAGGCGTGACCGGGATGAAGTTCCGCGAGGACGACGAGCTGTTGGCGGCCGACGTGGTCACGGATGGGTCCTTTGTATTCATCGTGACCGAGGGCGGCTACGCGAAGCGCACCGCCGTCGAGGAGTACCGCCTGCAGGGCCGCGGCGGCCTCGGTATCAAAGTCGGCAAATACCAGGAGGAACGCGGCCACCTGGCCGGGGCGCTGGTCGTCCAGGAAGAAGACGAAGTCCTGGTAGTCATGGAGGGGGGCAAAGTGGTCCGCTCCGCTGTGAGCGGGGTTCCCGCCAAGGGCCGCGACACCATGGGTGTGATCTTCGCCAAGCCGGACAAGAACGACCGCATCATCGCCGTGGCCCGGAACAGTGAACGTGGCCTCGAGGGCGAAGAGTCAGCGGAGGAAAACGACGCTGAAACTCCGGCTCCGGAGCAGGATGACGTAACGTTGGCTGGAGCTAGCGGATCGCACGAGGGGTCTGCACAGACAGAATCAGTACCGGTCCCGGAGTCAGATGAGTCATCAGGCAATGCCGAACTGGACGAAGACAACACCGGAGGTAATGCGTGAGTAATTCCGACTCCTATCCCAAGTCGACCAGCGGCCCCGGCGGCACGCGGCAGCCGGCAGCGGCTCCCCGGGTGAACGCCCCGTCGCGGCCGCAGCAGCGGCCGGGCGTCGTCGGCTCCGGCCAGCGCCCGGCGGCCGCCGGCCAGCGTCCGGCCGGGACAGGCCAGCGGCCCCCTGCCCCCGGCCAGCGTCCTGCGCAGCCCGGCCTGGTCAAGCCTGCCCCGAAGGCCAAGGTCCGCCGCGCGCGCCTGCTGGTCAGCAAGGTGGAACCCTGGTCCGTGCTCAAGATGGCCTTCCTGCTCTCGGTGGCGCTCGGCATTGTCACCGTCGTCGCCGCGATCGTGCTCTGGACCGTCCTGGACCTGACCGGCATTTTTGACCAGGTCGACGGCCTGCTCGGTACCCTGGCGGGCACCGAAAGCGGCGGGTTCGAACTGAAAAAGGTTGCCTCCCTGGGCCAGGTCGCGTCCTTTGCGGTCATCATCGCGGTCATCAACGTGGTCCTGTTGACCGCCCTCTCGATGCTGTCGGCTGTGCTTTACAACATCGCAGCCACCCTCGTGGGCGGCATCGGCGTCACCCTCACGGACGACTAGGACCCGAACTTTTCCGCCGTAATCGCCGGGGAAATGCCTCGATTTGAGATCGGGCCGGGATGTGCTGTAAAGTCGTATCTCGGCCCGATGAGGCATCGGGGCGTATAGCTCAGGCGGTTAGAGCGCTTCGCTGATAACGAAGAGGTCCCAGGTTCAAGTCCTGGTACGCCCACGGAACCTGTACTGGTTCTTGTAAGGGTCCACGTGAAACGGGACCGGAACGGGGTGCGTGTGAAGAAGTTGCTGGTAGTCGCAGCCACGATCGCAGGCGTCTTGCTCTACAAGAAGGTGCAGGAATCCGAGGCCCGGAAGGCAGTCTGGAGCAAGTCGACCGACACGGTTGATTAGCCTAGGTCCCCGCCAAGGAAGCTGGAGACGGCTCACCGACGACGGGGTATGATTGACGGGTTGCTTCTTATGGGGGCATGGCGCAATTGGTAGCGCACCTGCTTTGCAAGCAGGGGGTTCGGGGTTCGAGTCCCCGTGCCTCCACCATAAGGAAAAGGTCCCGGCCAGCGTAAATGCTGGCCGGGACCTTTTGCGTAGTGCCCCTCCGGTTTCTCCGCAGTAGCGCCCGCTCCAGGGGCCCGGATGCCCCCGCCAGCACACTACTGTTGACTCGTGAACTTCTTCCTCGCCGCGCTCGGCGTGCTCGGCGTCGCCTCGTCCGGCCCCCTAATCGCAGCCACCCTGGGCGCGACCTCCGTCAGCGCCCTCGCGATCGCCTTCTGGCGCAACGCCATCGCTTCGGTCGTTATGGCCGGTCCCGTACTGGTCCGGGAACCGCGCCAGTTCGCCCGGGTCACGGCCGGCGAGTTCCGCTGGTCCCTCGCGGCTGCGGTCGCGCTGGCGCTGCACTTCGCCTGCTTTATCACCTCCCTGCAGCTGACCTCGGTGGCGGCCGCGACCGCCCTGGTCTGCCTGCAATCGGGCTGGATCGCCGTCTTCCAGCTCTTCCGCGGCGTCCGGCACGCCTGGCAGGTACTCGCCGGCCTTGGCCTCGCCTTCGGCGGTGTAGTGACCATTACCGGCTTTGACGTGGGCAGCTCACCGGAAGCCCTCATCGGCGATCTCCTGGCCGTCGCCGGGGGTGTGCTGGCTGGAATCTACACGCTGGCCGGCGGCAAGGCGCGGCAGACCATGGGAACCGGGGTCTACACCACTCTTTGCTATGGCATGTGCGCGGCTGTGGTGGCCGTGTTGGCCCTGGCTGCCGGGGCGCCGCTGGCCGGTTTTGATGTAACTGGCTGGCTGGGCATCCTGGCCATCACGGTATGCGCGCAACTGGTGGGCCACACTGCATTCAACCACCTGTTGGCTACTATGAGCCCGCTGATGGTCTCGATGATCATCCTGCTGGAAATTCCGGGAGCGGCACTGCTGGCGGCCGCGTTCCTGGGTGAGAAGTTGCCGGCCGGAACGTATGCCGGGCTGGGAATGATCCTGGTGGGACTCGCCGTCGTCGTGATGGGCCAGCGCCGCGCCCATGTGGCGCGGCGCGATGCCGCACTGCTCGCGGAGCTGGGGACAGACTGACGACGGCGGCCCGGCCGCC
Source organism: Arthrobacter sp. UYEF3 (assembly GCF_040546245.1). Taxonomy (NCBI): domain Bacteria; kingdom Bacillati; phylum Actinomycetota; class Actinomycetes; order Micrococcales; family Micrococcaceae; genus Arthrobacter; species Arthrobacter sp. UYEF3. Next base: position 20,853 of record NZ_JBEPNK010000008.1, on the reverse strand, counting down.
CGGGCTACTGGCCGCCGCGGCGGGCCGGCTGGGCGGTGTTCACGGTGTGGATGGCCCGCAGCAGCTTGGCGGGGAAGTAGACCGAGAAGAACACGACCATCGGTGCCTTCAAGGCCATCTTCTTGACGTTGTGTGCCTTGTAGGTCCGGTCAAACCGCGTGACGTAGTAACGGTAGTCGCGCGGCGAATCCTCAAGCCGGCGTGCTGACATGCCGGAGACCATCTGCGGCCAGTACTGGATCCGGAGCTCATGGTCGGCAAGATGCAAGGAGAGATCAATGTCCTCATGCATCTCGTCTTTCTCATCCCGGCAGGTGTCCAGCCGGATGGTCTCCCAGGCGGAGCGGCGCAGCGCCATGTTGGAGCCGAATAGGAAATGGTACTGGTGCTTGGCCAGTTTGAGCATGAACTGGCGCATCTTGTCGTCGGCCTTGAGACCGAAGCGGCGCATGGGCATGTCGTAGTACACGACCGGGCCGGTGGCGGCGTGCACGGACGGATCCGCGAAGGCCATCTGGACCTGCTCAACCCAGTCCGGTTCCAGCACCGAGTCGGCATCAATCCTGCCCAGGACCCCGCCTGTGGCGTGGTCGAGGCCGAAATTCCTAGTGGGGATAAGGCCCTGGTCCTGGTTCTGGCTGAGCAGGACAATGGGGCTTTCCGGATATTCCAGCTGCATCTGCCGGACGATGTCCGCGGTACGGTCCGTGGACATGTTGTCCACCACGATGATCTCGTGGGGCGGGACGGACTGGTAGACGGCGGCTATCAGGCACTGCCGAATGACGCTTTCCTCGTTGAACGCCGGGATCACGATTGAGACAGCCGGAGGCAGCACAGCATCGTCTAAGGCATCCACAGAGGATTTTTCGGGTGACATCACCCCAAATTTAGCACCTGCACGGTTTTTGGGGTCCGTTGACGGGCACTGCGGCAAAGCAATTTGTCAACCAAAAGGAGGGACTCCGCCGGCGGTGGAATCCCTCCTCGGGCTGCTGCCCTAATCGGCCGGTTCTGCGGCCGGCTCTCGGGCTGCTTGGCCTTTATTTGACCTTGTCGTCGCCGTTCAGGGTCTCGGCGATGTCCGGGTCGGTGGTTGCTGCAGCGTCTGCGGACGCCTCGGCTGCCTTGTCGGCGGCCGTGACCGCGCCGCTTGCGGCGTCGTCGGCGGATTCCTTAACGCTTTCCTTCACGTCGGTGACCGTCGTAGCCGGAACCGGGGCGGGCGTCGCCGGGGTCACGGGGGTCACGGGGGCGGGGGTCTTCCAGGGGTCCTCGATTGGTTTGGAGGCCTTCCAGGCGGCAACGCCAGCGGCTGCCGCCGCGGCGATGACGCCGAAGATCAGGAACCCGCGGTGCTTGGGCTTCTGCGGCTTGGCGATCTCACCGGTGACGGCACGGCCGGCTTCGGCGGCCGCGGCACTGATCTGCTGGCTGGCAGACTGCACCTGCTCCTGGAAGTTGCGGATAACACCGGAGTCAACCAGTCGCTGCGCCACCGCATCCACGTGCGCCGGCGCGCCTTCGAGGGTGCGGTGTACGGCGTCGGAGGCCAGACCGATCTGGTCGGAGAGCTTGGGCAGGTAGTCGACGACGACGCGGTCGCGCGCGCTGGCGATCACCGGTGCGGCCTTGTCCAGGGCTTCGTGCAGCCGTGGGGCGGCACTGTCCACGGCGTCGTGGATCTTCGGCGCCAACTGGGCCAGCCCGTCCTGAAGGCGGGGGGTTACAGTGGCGACACCGCCAGCGAGGTTGTGGGCCGCAGATTTGAGGCCCTCTTGAATCTTGGGGGAAGCGGTGTCCAGGCCCTGCTGCAGACGCGGAACGGCCCAGTCAACTGCTGCTTCGACCCGCGGTGCTGCCCAGTCCTTGGCGTTTTCTACTGCGCTGCTGACCGACTGCTCCAGGTCGCGGGCCATACGATCCGTTTTCTTCACAACTACCTCCCGATTAATGTGACGATTCTGCAGTTAGCCTACGTGTCCGGGACTCGACCGGCTATTCATCTGCCCGAATTCGACCGGATTTCACCCAGCGCGGAACTCACTGCGCGGCCCTGTGTACCGGCCCCTGCCGTGGAAGAATGGGCCCCATGACTGCCATCGCAACCGCAAAAGCAACCATCCACACGAGCCTCGGCGACATCGTCGTCAACCTCTTCGGCAACCACGCGCCCAAGACTGTCAAGAACTTCGCCGGCCTGGCCACCGGCGATCAGGCCTGGACGCACCCGGAAAGTGGTGAGGACAAGACCGGTACGCCGCTCTACGACGGCACGATCTTCCACCGCATCATCAAGGACTTCATGATCCAGGCCGGCGACCCGCTGGGCCGGGGTGTCGGCGGACCGGGCTACAAGTTCGACGACGAAATCCACCCCGAATTGACATTTAACGAACCCTACAAGCTGGCCATGGCCAACGCGGGCCTCCAGATGGGCCGCGGCACCAACGGATCCCAGTTCTTCATCACCACCATCCCGACCGGCTGGCTGCAGGGCAAGCACAGTATCTTCGGTGAGGTGGCAGACGAGGAGTCCAAGAAGGTCGTCGACGCCATCGAAGGCGTCCGCACCGGTATGGGAGACCGCCCGGTCGAGGACGTCGTCATCAACAGCATTGACGTAGAACAGCTCTAGCCCAGACCATGAGCTACGGAATTCCGGCGGCACAGCCGTCCGCGCAGATCCCGGTTTGCCCCCGGCACCCGGACCGGCCCGCTTACGTGCGGTGCCAGCGTTGCGGGCGCCCGGCGTGCCCCGATTGCCAGCGGGCGGCCGCCGTCGGATTCCAGTGCGTTGACTGTGTCAACGAAACCAAACGTACGACGCCGTCGGTGCGCTCCGCCTACGGCGGTGCCGTTGCCGCGGGGAAGCCCCTGGCCACCTTCGGAATCATCGCAGTGTGTGGGCTGCTGTACGTCTTGCAGTGGATTATTCCGAATGACTGGGTCTACCAGAATTTCGCTTTCGCCACCGTCTACGCCACCCCCGAATATGGAGCCTTCGAGCCTTGGCGCATGCTGACCTCGGCGTTCCTCCATTCGCAGGGTTTCATCCTCCACATTTTGCTGAACATGTACATGCTGTGGATCTTTGGCCAGGCGCTCGAACCCCTTCTGGGACGACTCCGCTTCCTGGCCGTGTATCTGCTGTCCGCCATTGGCGGTTCCGTCGGCTACCTCCTGCTGACGCCTAGTTACATTCCCGGACAGCCGCTCAGCGGCGTTGTGGGAGCCTCCGGTGCCATCTTCGGCCTCTTCGGAGCCTTGCTGGTGGTCCAGCGGCACCGCGGCGGCGACACCAAACAATTGTGGGTGCTGATCGCCATCAACGGCGTCATCGGCTTCGTAGTCCCGCAGATCGCCTGGCAGGCCCACCTGGGCGGCCTCATCACCGGCGCGTTGTGCGCAGCCGTAATCGCCTACGTTCCCCGCGGCCGGCGCCAGGTACCGTTGCAAATCGCCGGGCTGGCCGTGGTGATGTGCCTGTTGGTTGCGGCGACCGCGCTGCGCGTCGCCGTCACAGCCCTGCCCGCCTAACGCCGTAGGCTTACCGGCCGGCCTTTCCCGCCTCGCGTCCCGCGGCCCGTGGCCCGTGGCATGCGCGCATCGTCCTGTGGTAGGCGCCCCGCCCCGCCGGTCGGAATCTCCCCGCGAGCCACCGGTGTACTTATCCACAGGGGTTATCCACATTGTTGGTAACTTACATGGTTGTGGTTCATGCTCGGGCGACGAATCTGACGGCCCCAGCTGGGAAATCCTGGTAATTCGCCTGCGCCCTCTCCACACTTGTGGATAAGTCGCCTGGGACTTCCTGTGGTTATGTGGACAACCCCGGTCCGGCAGGGCTCCACAGCGGAACAACACACGCCTCTCCGCGGCCGCAGGCACGGGTGTTATCTGATTTCTAGCGGATATTCACAACGTTGTGCACAGGGTTAATAACTTGATGCTCTGAGTTTTACGGCGGGCATCGCGTCGTTCCGGCCCATACCGGCACCTGGGACGAGGGCCGACAGAAAGTTTTCCCCAGCTGTGGATAAGTTGTGGGTAGCTGCCTGTTGTTAAGTGGAAAAGTCCTGACCGCTTGCCGCAAGGCCGGTCCGGCGAAGGAGAACAGGGCTGAGTCCCGCCGTAATGCAACGAAGTCTTCTGATTTCGCGACGCGCTAGGGCCGCCAAGGGTTATCCACAGCTAGTCCACACTGTTAATAACGTACAGCGGTGTAACTCCCGCGAGACTGCCGTGCTCCTAAGCGGGCCAGACGCCCGAGGTCCCCCGCCGGTGGCTGTCCAGCAGGTGGGTGTCGACCATCCCGATGGCCTCCATGAGGGCATACATGGTGGTGGGCCCTACGAATGCGAAGCCGCGCTTCCGCAGCGCTTTAGACAGCGCGATGGACTCCGGGGTGCTGGTGGGAATCTGGTCCGGTGCGGTGGGCTCCGGGGTGGAGTCGGGCTGGAAGCCCCAGACGAAGTCCACGAGTCCGCCGTCGACCCTGAGGTCAAGCGTGGCCCGAGCATTGGTGATTGCTGCCCGGATCTTGAGTCGGTTGCGTACAATGCCGGAATCCTGGAGCAGCCGCTCGACGTCGTCCGCGCTGAAAGCGGCCACAGTTTCGGGATGGAAGTCGGCGAACGCGGCTCGAAAGGCGGGCCGCTTGCGCAGGATGGTGACCCACGACAGGCCCGCTTGGAAGGCCTCAAGGCTGATCCGTTCGTAGAGCCCCTGTTCGTCCCGTACAGGCAGGCCCCACTCATGGTCGTAGTAGTCGCGCAGCAGCGGGTCCGCAGCCGCCCAGGCGGGACGCGCCAGACCGTCGTCGCCGATGGTGCAGCCGCCTACGTCCGGGGTCATTCGGAATCCTTTGCTGGAGGGTGGTCTTCAAGCATTATCGCCCGTTTCACCGCCACGCCGGCGCGGTTAACGCAGCAGGCCGGCACACGGGTGTGCCGGCCTGCTGCAAATTCGGTGGGAGTGGATCAGGAACGCCACCGGGTGGTCATCAGGAAGCCCACAATGGCGATGCCGAACCCGGCGACGATGTTCCACGACGCCCAGTCCTTGACCGGGAGGGTGCCTTCGCTGATGTAGAAGGTGATGATCCACAGCAGTCCGAGAATCATCAGGCCGAACATCACCGGCTTGAACCACACAGGATTGGGCTTGTAGGCCTGCGTCGCAGAGGTCTGCTGGGTCACGGGGACATTCCTCTTTCGCGGCTTCGACTCGGGCACGGGTCCTCCTTGGCGGCTGGATGCAGGGCGGCTGACGTGGCTTGATATCCTGCAAGAAGGAGCAACCGTCGGTCAGCGCGCTCTGGGTCACGTTTAAAATCCTGATCGCAGCCAATTCTAGCTGTAGTTCAGGCCACCCCTACGACCGCCGCCAACCCCCTAAGGAGTCCCCACGGTGCTGCAGGAGAAAGCGGTACCCCGGGCCGCGCCTGCCCGTGACACCGGCGGAGCCCCGTCGTCCTCCGTGTCCCGCACCCTCCAGATCGGCGGAGAGCTCTTCCTCACCGCCGGGGTGGTCCTGTTGCTCTTTGTGGCGTGGCAGCTCTGGTGGACCAATCTCGACGCCGACGCCCGGCAGCGTGAGGTCGTCAGGAACTTCGCGCGAGGACTCAGCGGCCCGGCCCACGCCGTCGCCTCCCAGCCGGAACCCGGGCCCGGTCAAGGCAACGCGCGGCCGCCCGCTCCCGCCGTGGCCAGCGAACCGGAACCCGGTGCAATGATCGGCGTCGTCTATGTGCCCCGCTTCGGCACGGAATACGCCCGGCCCATCGTGCAGGGCACCACGCCTGCGGTGCTGGACTCGCTGGGGCTGGGACACTATGAAGGGACCGCGATGCCGGGGGCGGCCGGCAACTTCGCCTTGGCCGGACACCGGCAGACCCACGGCGCCGTCCTGGATAACATCGACACCTTGGTTCCGGGCGATGGGATCTACGTGCAGACCCGCGACGGCTATTACATCTACCGCTTCCGCAACAGCGAGATCGTCCTGCCCTCTGCCACCGACGTGTTGTTGCCAGTTCCGCGGCAGCCGTCGGCCACGACCCGGGATGGTTACCTCACCATGACCAGCTGCAACCCGCGTTTCGGATCGCAGGAGCGCATCATTGCCTATTCCCTGCTGGAGAGCTGGCAGCCGGCGGCCGCCGGACCCCCGGCCGAGATTGCGGCCCAGGTGGCGCGCACCGTGGGAGGTGGGTAGACCGTGTACGGATGGATCTTCCGCCGCCTCCCCGGCCCGCTGTGGTTGCGCCTTGCCACGGCACTGGTCTTGCTGGCGGCCGCACTGGTATTGATGGTTCAGTTCATCTTCCCCTGGATGGCGCAATTCAGCCCGTTCACTGACTCGACGATTGGCACGGCAACGCACCCATGAGCACAACCAAGATCCTGGTCGTAGACAACTACGACAGTTTTGTCTACACCCTGGTCGGCTACCTCCAGGAACTCGGCGCGGAAACCACTGTGGTCCGCAACGATGACGTGACCCTGGCCGAGGCAATTGAGATGGCCGAAGCGCGCGACGGTGTCCTGATCTCGCCCGGGCCCGGCGCCCCCGCCGAAGCGGGCGTCTGCATCGAGCTGATTCAGTGGTGCGGTGGCCACAGCAAACCAATGCTGGGCGTCTGCCTTGGGCACCAGGCGCTGGCGGAAGCCTACGGCGGACTTGTTACCCACGCTCCCGAACTGATGCACGGCAAGACCTCGCTCGTCGAACACCACGGGACCAGCGTCTTCGCGGGCCTCCCCTCGCCTTTCACCGCAACGCGCTACCACTCGCTCGCTGCCGTCCGCGAAAGCATCCCGGAAATCCTGGAGATCACCGCGGAGACCGGAACCGGCGTAGTGATGGGACTGCAGCACCGCACGGCACCGCTCTGCGGGGTTCAGTTCCACCCCGAATCCGTGCTGACCGAGGGCGGCTATCTGATGCTCGGCAACTGGCTAGAGTCCCTGGGCATGGCGGGAGCCGCAGCGCGGGCCGCCGCCCTGAGCCCGCTCATCCAGCATTGAGCCTGCTCATCCGGCACTGAGCCGTTCATTCAGGACTGAGCCGTTCATTCAGCACGGCAACGCCGTGCGCGGCGGGGGCCGCAAAGCTGACCGGCCACGAGCCGGCACTCTGCTACTTGTGGGTATTGGTCTGGGACGGTGACGGGGACGGTGACGGCGAGGGGGAAGGCGACGGTGAGGGGGCCGGCGGCGGGGGCGGGGGCGGCGGCGCCTTCGCCACGGTGACAGCGACCGTCTTGCCTTGCTCGACCGTGGTATCGGCGGGATCGCCCTGCCCGGTGACCTTACCGGGTTCCACCTGGGAGTTTTCGACTTCCGTGATGCTGGGGGTCAGCCCGACGTTCTTCAGCGCCGCCTCGGCTTCCGCCTGCTGCAGGCCGACCAGTTGCGGCACGGCCACCTTGCCCGTGGAGACAATAATTTCCACCAGGCTGCCCACGGCCAGGGTCTGGCCCGGCGCGGGGGTGGTGGTGATGACGATGCCGGCCGGCACCTTGGGGCTGTTGTTCAGGGTAGTCTTTGGGGCGCCGGTCAGGCCCGTCCGGCGGAGCACCTCCCTGGCATCAGCCTCGGTCCGGCCTGGCAGGTCGGCCGGGATAGTGATGACGCTCGGACCGTCGGAGACGTTCAGGGTAATGTCCGAATTGCGTTCCAGCGCGCTTCCGGCCGCGGGCACCGTGCCGACGGCGCTTCCCTTGGCCACCGTCTCATGCTGGATGCGCCTCAACTGGGGTTTCAGTCCTGCGTTATAGAGCTTTTGCAGAGCCTCGGATTCGGTCATTGACGCCACGACGGGTACGTCCACCTTGGCCACCGGCGGGGGCTGCTGGTTGACCATGTTGTAGAGCCACAGACCACCTCCGGCCAAGACCAGCAGCGTGAAGACTGCGAGGGTGGCAATCCAGGTCCGGCGGCGGGATTTCTGCCGGCCGGTGAATTCGTGGTCGGCCGGAAGGCTCAGCGGCAGGCCGCCGGTTTCTGCCGGCCCGTGGCCGACGGACGTCGCGGGGAGCGCCCCGGTCTCGGTGGTGTGCTCCGTTGGGACCTGCCCGGCCGGGAGGTCGTCGAGGAATTTGGCGCCGGTCAGGGAGAAGGCGGCCGTGGGCGGCATCTGCTCCAGGGCGGCAACGGTGTTGTTCGGGTCGGTGGGGGCTTCGCTTGGCGGCAGAACAGCGACGGCGATGCCGCTGCGCGCCGCGCGGAGCGCGCGCCGGAAGGCCGCGGCGTCCTGGAAACGGTCGGCGCGGTTCTTCTGCAGTGCCTTGGCCAGCACGCTGTCCAGGGCCTCGGAAACGTCCGGATTGAGGCTGCTGGCGGGCTCGGGAATCTCACGGACGTGCTGGTAGGCCACCGACACCGGGCTGTCGCCGATAAAAGGTGGGCGGCCGGTCAGCATCTCGTACAACAGGCAGCCGGCCGAATACAAGTCGCTCCGCGCGTCGACCGTTTCGCCGCGGGCCTGCTCGGGGGAAAGGTACTGGGCTGTTCCCACCACTGCCTGCGTCTGGGTCATGGTCGCTGAAGAATCCGCCATGGCGCGGGCAATCCCGAAGTCCATTACCTTTACGCTGTTGGCGTCCGGGCAGTACATCACGTTGGCCGGTTTGATGTCGCGGTGCACGATGCCGGCCCTGTGGCTGTAATCGAGGGCGGACAGCACTCCGAGGGTGAAGTCGATGGCCAGGTCGATCGTGACTTCGTTGGCTCTGATCAGATCCCGGATGGTCTTTCCCGCCACGAACTCCATCACGATGTACGGCACACGAGCGCTGTCGTCGTGGCCGCCGGGCACGGCATGGTCCCCGGTGTCGAAGACGGCGACGATCGAGGGATGGTTCAGGGCCGCGACGGCCTGGGCTTCACGCTTGAACCGGGCCTGGAACTGCGGGTCCCGGGCCAGGTCCGGGCGGAGCAGTTTGATGGCGACCGTCCGGCCCAGCCTGGTGTCCAGCCCGCGGAAAACATCCGCCATGCCGCCGCGGCCGATCAGTTCACCCAACTCATAGCGCCCGCTGAGGACACGCTGGTTGCTTACCGGGCTGTTGTCCTCCCGGTGCGAAGGAGTGCGGGGTGAAGAGGACATGGTTGCCTACCCGGTAGCGCTGGGGCTGGAGGTACTCGATGGGGTCGACGCAGGGGGAGCGGCGAGGTGGTAAATGACCACGGAACCGGCAGCTACCTGCTGGCCGGAGGCGGGCTCGGAACTCACGAAGGTGCCCTCCTGCTGGTTCTTCCTGCCGGCCATGGGGTCGCCCTTTTGCCAGCGCAGCCCGGCGCCCTGGATGGCCTGCTGGACGGCGGATTCGCTTGCGCCCTGTTCGAGGGACGGGATGGTTCGCATGTCCGGTCCCTTGGAGTAGCTCACAGTAATCGTTTCGCCGCGCTGCACGGGGCCGGACGGGTTAATGTCGAGGACCGTGTTTGGCACCGAAGGGTCGGCAACCGGGGCACCCTTGACCTGCAGTCCCATGCCGATCAGTTCCGCACGGACGTCATTGAAAGGGCGGCCCTTGTAGGCGTCCGGGAAGAGGTTGATGGCGGCCGGCGTCGACTGCGTGGGGGTGGCCGAACTGCTCGTGGCGCTGGGGCTGGCACTCGTGGACGTCGGCGCAGCGCTTGAGGGGCTGACCTTGGCAGGAGAACTGGTGGCCGCCGGGGACGAGGGGAACAGGATTCCGGCCTGCGAGAGGACGACCCCCACGAGGGCAAAGAGCACCAGCAGAATCAGGGCGATCAGCGGCCAGGTCCACGGGCTGCGGCCCTTGCGCTGCGGCTCCTCTTCGGGTTCATAGTCGTCCTCTTCCTCCGGGACCCAGCTGCGCTCGGCAGCCAGCGCATCCGCGCGGGACAGGGCGTTCCGGGCGCCGTAGCCGCTCGCCGCGGCGCCCGCCGCTATCCCGGCCGCCGCACCCGCGCCCGCCGCGCCGACCACCGGCAACGCCGACGTCGATTTGTCATCCGCGGCGCTGGCGCCGATGACGCTGGTCGACGCGGTGGGCACGTCAACGGGCGCGGTGACCGGGCCGCCGGTCGCCTCGAAGAGCAGCATGCCGGGTACGGCCGCGTGGGCGGCCGTAATGTCGCCGTTGCGGATGGCGTCGGCCGCTTCGGCCAGTTTGATCGCGTCGGCCGGACGGTTCTTTGGGTCCTTGGCGAGCATCGACATCAGCAGGGCGCGAACCGGCCGGGGGAGGGTGTCCGGCAGCGGCGGTGGGGCGTCGTTGACCTGGGCCAGCGCGATCGCGATCTGCGATTCACCCGAGAACGGGCGGTGCCCGCTGAGGCATTCGTAGCCGATGACGCCGAGTGAGTAGATGTCGGAGGCGCCGGTCGCCGTCTGACCGGTGGCCTGCTCCGGGGCGAGGTACTGGGCGGTGCCCATCACCTGGCCCGTTTGGGTCAGCGGAACCTGGTCCGCCAGCCGGGCGATGCCGAAGTCGGTGACCTTGACCCGGCCCTCGGGGGTGATGAGCAGGTTCCCCGGCTTGATGTCGCGGTGCACCAGACCCTGGGCGTGGGCTACGGACAAGGCGCGCGCCGTCTGCGAAATGATCGACAGGGTCCGGTCCGGCGAGAGTACCTGCTCGTGCTCGATGATGCTGCTGAGCGGCTGGCCGGGCACCAGTTCCATGACGAGGTAGCCGGATCCATCCTCCTCGCCGTAATCAAAGACGTTGGCGATGCCCACGTGGTTCAGCAGGGCGGTGTGCCGCGCTTCGGCCCGGAAGCGCTGCAGGAAACCCGGATCGCCGGTGTATTCCTCTTTGAGGACCTTAATGGCGACGATCCGGCCAAGGATCTGGTCCTTGGCCTTCCATACCTCACCCATGCCCCCGATCGCAATGCGTGTGGTCAGCTGGAATCTGCCGCCGAGGGTGATTCCCGATGTAGGCCTCACTTATTCAACACCGCCTCAAAAATCTTCTTCGCGTTCGGACTGGTTAGCTTTGCGCCGGTGGCGATGTCCACGCCTTGCATGACGATCGTGACAGCCACTTGCGGGTCATTGGCCGGGGCGAACCCGGTAAACCATGAATTGTTCAGGCCAGTGCCAAGCTCGGCCGTGCCGGTCTTGCCGGCGACTGGGACGCCGGGCACGGCGGCTGCGCGGGCGATGCCGTCGCTGACCACACTGGTCATCCATTCGGTGATCTGGCGGGAGATTTCCGGGGTGGTGGAGGTCCGGAGCGTCTCGAGCTTCGGTTCGTTGATGATCCGCAGATCAGGGGATCGCAGGGTCTTGATCAGGTTGGGTTTCATCTGGATGCCGCCGTTGGCAATGGCTGCGGTCATCTGGTTGATCTGCAACGGTGTGGCACGGACGTCGCGCTGGCCGATGGCGGACTGGGCCAGGCCGGCGGCGTCCAGTGGATCGCTCGGGAAGAAGCTCTTGGCCGACTCAAGCTTGAGCTGGTCGCCGAAGTTCTGCCCGAAGCCGAACTTAGCGGCCTGGTCCCCGATCGCCTTCTGTCCCAGGTCGAGGGCGATGCTGGCGAAGGGCGTGTTGCAGGACTGCTGCAGGGCGAAGGCGAACGTGGCCGTGTCCCGGGCGTAGCAATTACCGCCGGCGTAGTTCGGCAGCTTGTACTGGATGCCCGGGAACGGCATCTCGGCCGGGTTGGGCAGCACGCTGTCCTTGTTGTATTTGCCGGACCCCAGGGCCGCCGCCGTATCGATGATCTTGAAGACAGAACCCGGTGCCAGCAGCGCGCCGGTGGGACCACTGACGGACTGGTTGAGGTTGATGCCGGGGATCTTGTTGAGCGCGGTGATATTGGCCGCTTCCGCGTCGGTATCCTGGGTGGCAATCAGGTTGGGGTCATACGAGGGCTTGGACACCATCGCCAGGATCGCGCCGGTCTTCGGGTTGCTCACCACGATGGAACCGCGCTGGCCCTCCGGGATCAGGTCGTAGGCGAGCTTCTGGATTTTCGGATCCAGCGTGAGCTCCACGGAGGCGCCCTTGGGCTGGTTGCCCAGGAACAACTGGCCCACGCGGTCCAGGAACAACTGGTCGGAGCTGCCGGCGAGCTGCTCGTTCATTGCCATTTCAATTCCGGTCAGGCCATAGTTCTTGGAGAAATATCCGGTGATTCCCGCGTACAGCTCCGGCTGGCTGTAGGTGCGCTGGAACTGACAGCTTTCGGTACCTGGCACGGATTGCGCCACGGGAGTTCCGCCGACAATGATGGCGCCGCGGTCATTGCAGTAGTTCTGGATGAGCGTGCGGGTGTTCCAGGTGTTCGCCTTGAGTTCGTCCGCGCCCACCACCTGCACGTAGCTGAGCGCGCCGAAGATCAGCGCGAACATGGCGATCGCGGCGATCCAGGAATTACGTATTGCCTGGTTCACAGGTGTGTCACCGCCTCGGTGGGAGCGTTAATATCGGCACCGCTGCGGGCCGGCGTCGTAGCCGGTTTAGGCGGCAGGACCGGGGTCGTTTCCCGTTCGTCAGGGTCATGGCCCGGCGGCAGCGGGGTGGTGTCCACCGGCCCGCGGGCGGTGTGCGAGATCATCAGCAACAGGCCCACGATGATCCAGTTCGCGAGCAGGGAGGACCCGCCGGCGGCGAGGAACGGCGTCGTGAGTCCGGTCAGCGGAATCAGGCGCGTGACGCCGCCGATCACCACGAAGCACTGCAGCGCGATCGCGAAAGCGAGCCCGGTGGCGAGCAGCTTTCCGAATCCGTCGCGGGTGCCGAGAGCTGCCCGGAAGCCGCGGGTGAACAGCAACAGATACATCAGCACGATCGCGAAGGTGCCGATCAAGCCAAGCTCTTCGCCGAAGGAGGCGACGATCATGTCACTGTTGGCGAACGGCACGAGGTTAGGGCGGCCTTGGCCCAGGCCAGTGCCGACCAGGCCGCCGTTTGCCATGCCAAAGAGCCCCTCGACGATCTGCCGGCTGCCGCCGAATGCGCGCCCGTAGACCTCCTCGGTGAAGGCATTGATCCAGCCGTCGATCCGGAGTGCAACGTGCGAGAAGACTTTGGCGGCTACGAAGCCGCCGGCCGCCATCAGGACGACGCCGATGATCACCCAGCTGATCCGGCTGGTGGCGACATAGATCATCACGAGGAACAAGCCGAAGAACAGGATGGAAGTTCCGAGGTCGCGCTGGAAGATCAGCACGCCGATGCTCACTAGCCAGGCCGCGATCATAGGACCGAGATCCTTGAACCGGGGGAACTGCACAGGCCCGATCTTGCGGCCGGCGAGCAGGATCAGGTCCCGGTTGGAGGAAAGATAGCCGGCGAAGAAGATGGCCAGGGTGACCTTCGCGAGCTCGCCGGGCTGGAAGGTCATGGACCCGAGTTTGATCCAGACACTGGCGCCCAGGACCTCACCCGCCGAAATGCCCGGAACCAGCGGCAGGATCAGGAGCACGGCGCTGGCCGCGAGCGAAATGTAGGTAAAGCGGCGCAGGATCCGGTGGTCCTTCAGGAACCAGATCACTGCGATGGACACGGCCATGGCGACGAGCGTCCACCGCAACTGATTGTTCCCGGTATCTTCCCCGACACGGTCCAGGCGGTGGATCATGGCCAGGCCGAGGCCGTTCAGGGCCACCACCAACGGAAGTATTACTGGGTCGGCATATTTAGCGCGGATCCGCAGCACCACATGAAACGCCAGCGCTGCGGCCGCCAGGAGGCCGGACTGGAACCAGAAGTCGGTGTCGAAAGCCTTATTCCGGTCGACGCCGACAAGCGCCTGGGCTCCGATGCCCACCGCGAGGGCCAGGATCAGGAGGACCAGCTCGGCGTTGCGGCGCGGCTTGGGGACGTTCTCGATCGCCGTCATTTGCCCCCCTCGCAGTTAGTCGGCGACGGCGAAGCGGAGGGCAGCGCGGACTGCGCGGAAGGTCCGGAGGGTGCGGCAGTGGTCGGGGCGGGCGCGCTGGCACTTCCGCTGGCAGTCGGGGAGGGTGACGGTGCCAGGCACTCGTCGGCGGGCGCCGTCGTGCCGGTACGCTCCAGGTTCTTGACGATCCGCTGGGCGTCGTAGAGGTCCCGGGCGGGAACCGTCTGGCGCACCCGCTGCTGCGAGAACTCTGGCAGGTCAGACATGCGGATATCGGTCACCGTTTCGAGGGTGGAAAGCGGAATGGGCCCCAGACGCTGGGAAACCCCGTTGAAAATGGCGACCTTCTGGTCGTGTTCACCGATGTAGTACCGGGTTTGGGTCCAGGCGTAGCCCAGCCAAAGACCGATGCCGAGCACGGCGACGATGGCGACGGCGATGGAGACCGTCAGCCAGCGCCGGCGTTTGGCCGGCGGCTTGTACTCCTCGGGTTCTTCCCGTGCGGGGTCCGCCTTATGTGTCAGCACGGTGGCGGCGCGGCGGGCGACCGTCCGTCCGGCGATGGAGGGAATCGAACCGGACGCCGCGGCGGTGGCTGCGGCGCCCACTAGCTCGTGGGGGCGAGTGGATAGTTCCTCACGCAGGACTTCGGCGGAAAGGTGCTCGCCGAGATGCGGATCGGTGGATAGTTGGGGCTCCTGCGGCTGGGTTTCCTGCCCCGGGGGCACCTTGTCCCGGGCCGTGATGTCTTGAGGGGACTTGCCCGGCGGATCAGTGAGGGCGACCGCGTCGCTCCCGCCGGCCTTGCCGGCGTACGTACTGCCGGCGTCGTCCTTGTTGCCGGGCGGCCCGCTGGCCGGGGCTGCCACGGCTGCCGGAGCCGGGACCGTCGCGGTGACGATTGAAGGTGCCGGGACGACTTCGACGGCGGCCGTGCTCACGTCGTCGGGCGCCTGTTCGCCAATGTCGACCATTACAACGGTCACGTTGTCCGGGGCGCCGGCTTCGAGGGTGAGGTCGACGAGTGTCTCGGCGCACTCGCGCAGGTCCTTCGTCTCCCGGATGGTGCGTTCCACGACGTGCCCGGCGACGTAGTTCAGGCCATCGGAGCAGAGCAGCCATCGTTCCCCGGGTTCGACGTCGAGGACGTCGAGGTCGAGTTCGGGGCTGGCGTCGACGTCGCCGAGGACACGCATCAGGACGTTCTTATGCGGATGGGTCTCGGCCTCTTCGGGACGCAGCCGACCCTCGTCGATGAGCCGCTGGACGAATGTGTGGTCGACGCTGACTTGTTCGAACTCGCCGTTGCGCAGCCGGTAGGCGCGCGAATCACCGATATGCGCGAAGTGGAGTTTGCCCCCGGCCAGTAGCAGAGCGGTGACGGTGGTTCCCATCCCGGCCAGTTTCGGGTTGATGTGGACCAGCTCGGACAGCAGTGAATTGGCGGTCTGGATCTCGTCCGCCAGGACAGTGTCCGCTTCGCCGGCGTCGTAGTCATCGCGGTCGAGGTGCAGCATGTCCAGCACGGTGGCGGCCGATGCCACGTCGCCGCCGGCGTGCCCGCCCATGCCGTCCGCGACGACGGCGAGGTGGCGGCCCACGTAAGCAGAGTCGTCGTTCTTGGACCGCACTCGGCCGACGTCGGAACGCGCAGCGTAACGCATGATGAGCGGCCGCTTCGGGGCAGTTGCCTCGTCTGCGGGGGTTTCGGGGGCAGCCATGGCTACGGCCTCAATTCGATGACCGTCTTGCCGATTCTCACGGGGACTCCCAGCTCCACCGGAAGTGCCCGGGTCAGTTGCTGATCTGCCAGATACGTGCCGTTGGTGGAACCGAGGTCTTCGATGAACCAGCGGCTACCCTGCGGGAACAGGCGTGCATGCCGGCCGGAGGCGTAGTCGTCCTCCAAAACCAGGGTCGCTTCCTGTGCGCGGCCCAGCAGTATGGGGCTCGCGGCCAGCGGAAGCGTGGTGCCCTTCAGCGGGCCTTCGGTGACGACGAGTTGGCGGGCGTGTTGCTTCACCGGTGCCGGTGCCGGCTCGGCAAGTGCAGGGTTCCGGCGCACCTGGCGCGCGGTGGGGGCACCTGCGGCGGCCTTTCGGCCGATCATGAGGTCGCGCCGCATCGTCGAGACAATGCTGAAGATGAGCACCCAGAGCAGGATCAGGAAACCAAAGCGCAGGGCGGTGATGGTCAGTTCACTCACGGGCGGCCGCCAGGGTTGGCAGGCAGAAGGCGGAAGATGATTTTGGTCCGTCCCATCGTGATCGTGGCGCCATCGGAGAGTTCCGTGCTGCCCACGACCTTGTGGCCGTTGACGTAGCTGCCGTTCGTTGAGCCGAGGTCGATGGCCTGCGCAGTACCCTGGCCGGTGTGGATTTCCAGGTGACGGCGGGAGACCCCAGTGTCATCGACCAGGATGTCCGCCTCGGAAGAGCGGCCCAGGACAACCGAGGGGGCATTGAGCGAATAGCGTTGGCCGTCAATGTCCAGTACGGGCTGGAGCCGTCCGGGCTGGCGGGTCGGGGCCGCCGGCATCGAACCGCGGGTGCCGGGCTGAGCCGGGGCGCCACCGGCTTTTTCGGTCCGGGACGTAATTTCAAAACCACCGGCGCGGCGGTCTTCGTCGCGGCGGAAGCTGATGCGCACCGGACCCTGGAGGGTGTATCCCTGACTTCGGACGTGGTTAATAACGACGTCGCACAGCTCTTCCGCCAGTGGTGTGCCCCATTCCTGGGCGCGTTGGAAGTCGTCGTCGCTGAGGAGGACGTCGAAGACATTGGGAGCCAACGTGCGGCCCGCGGCGATCGTGAGGGCCTTGTTGTCCACTTCGCGGCGGAGGTGGCTGGCAATCTCGACCGGTTCAACCTGGGCGCGGGAACCGGTGGAGAAGACTCCGCGGACGGCTTTTTCGATGCCGCGCTCAACTTTGTCCAGCAAGCCCATGGTCCTTCTCCTTTCCTGACGGCTGCGGGGCAGCGCTTGTACGGGAACTCGGTTTCCAGCAATCGCGGGAGCCCGGCGTAATCGGGCACTCCTAGGACCGATACTACTGGGCAAGGCTGGGAATGGCCTTAATGAGACCCGCCGCTCCCGCCGGGAAAAGGGTCCCCGAGGTGCTTTGACCTGCGCAGATGTCGTGTGGACGCCGCTGCCGGTGCGGGCCTGGCCGGTGGGCGCAACGGAGGCCGCAAAGACGATCCGGCGCGCGTTGGGGGTACCTGGATTCCGGCCGTCCGGCGCCTCCGATTCGCCGATTGGTGTTTTCCCGCACTTGTCCGTTATGCTGGATCTCGCTGCTTTTACGAGGTTGGCGGACCGGAAATCGGACCCCAGCGTGGTGGAAGAAGTTGCGCGCGAGTGGCGGAACGGCAGACGCGCTGGCTTCAGGTGCCAGTGTCCGAAAGGGCGTGGGGGTTCAAATCCCCCCTCGCGCACGCATCAGAACCCCGGGAAATCGTTGATTTCCCGGGGTTCTTTTTTGTGTCCGGAGGGTCGCCCGGTGTCGCCCGCCGGCGCTCTGTACTCTAAGGTCCGGCGGCGTGCCCACGCTTGAGCCACTGCGGGCGAGCCTGCCCCCGTACCTGGAGGAACCTTGAAGCCAGACCGCCCTATGGAGACAGCACCGGCCAGCCGGCGCCAGAGCACTAAACTCGCAGCGCTGGCCGCCACTGCGCTGGCCGGCGTCCTGGCGGTTTCCGCCTTCGCCGGACCGTCCGCGGCCGCGGCGTTCTACGCCGAGACCGTCGTAGGCTCGACACCGGCGGCGACCGGCTGGTTGCATACCGACGGCGCCACGATCCGCGACTCGAACAACCACCCCTACACGATCAAGGCCACCTCCTGGTTCGGACTGGAGACCCCGGACTGCGTCCCGCACGGCCTGTGGGGGACGCTGACCATCGACGAGGCCCTGGCCAACATCAAGTCCATGGGCTTCAACACCGTCCGCCTGCCGTACTCCAACGAGTGCCTCGCCGCGACCTCAATCAAGGGCAGCGTCAACTACTGGGCGAACCGGGCCTACAACCTAGAGGGCAAGCGCCCCCTGGATGTCATGGACACCGTGATCGCCCGCGCCAAGGCCAACGGCCTCCAGATCATCCTGGACCGGCACCGCCCGTCCTCGGCTGATCAGTCCCCGCTCTGGTACACCTCGGCCGTTCCCGAGACGAAGTGGATCTCCGACTGGAAGATGCTCGCTGACCGGTACAAGGCGGACCCCACCGTCATCGGCGCCGACCTGCACAACGAACCGGCTGGAGCCGCGACCTGGGGCGGGAACGTCTCCACCGACTGGCAGGCGGCGTCCACCCGCGGCGGCAACGCCGTCCTGGCGTCCAACCCGAACCTGCTGATCATCATCGAAGGCATCGAAAACCAGGCCACCGCCGGAGGCACGTGGTGGGGCGGAGGGCTCGCCGACGTCGGTGCGAAGCCGGTCATCCTGGCCACCCCCAACCGGGTGGTCTACTCCCCGCACGATTACCCGGCGTCGCTCTTCGCGCAGAAGTGGTTTAGCGATCCTGCGTACCCCGCGAACCTGCCGGCCGTCTGGGACCGGAACTGGGGCTACCTCCAGAAACAGGGGATCGCCCCGGTCCTACTCGGTGAATTCGGTTCCGCCCTGGCCACCGACTCGGACAAAGCGTGGATGAAGGCGATCGTTGAGTACCTGAGGGCGAACGGCATGTCCTACGCCTATTGGTCCTTCAACCCGAATTCGGGCATCACCGGCGGTCTGGTCCAGACGGACTGGCGGACACCGGAGCGGGCCAAGCTGGACGCCCTCGCCCCGATCCTGACCGCGGCCCCGGTCGTCAACGTCCCCGTCCCAAGTGCGACCGCCTCGGCCACCCCGTCGCCGTCGCCGACACCGACCGTCACCCCGTCGCCGACACCCACGGCAACTCCCGCACCCACACCCGCCGGCGACCCGGCCATCACTGCACTCTGGCGGCTCACCAGCTCCTGGAACGGCGGCTACGTCGCCAGCATCGATGTCACCGCACTGCGGGCAGTGCCGTCCTGGTCCGTCACGTGGAGCGACCCGAACGTCACCTCAATCGCCAACTCGTGGGGAGTCAAGTGCACGGCTGTTCCGAAGATGTCCGTCACCTGCACCGGATCAGACTGGACAACCAAGCTCGCAGCCGGGCAGAAGGCCACGGTCGGCCTGCAGGTCAATTCGCTGAAGGCACCGATGAGCCCGGTGCTGGCCACTAAATAGCACCCGGGTGACCCACTAAACGGACAGCGGGCCCGGTTAGCAGTGCCCGCTGTCAAAGAACAGTCGGGGCGCTCCAGCTGTGGTCCCCCTGCAGCGCGGGGTACGCGAAGCCGCACTCCGCGGCGAAGAAGCCGTTGAGGGGGCGACGGGACGCAGCAAGCGATTGATCGCCAGCGTCACCACCGAGCTTGCCCTGGTGTCCGACGTGGCGGGGGACGGGGCGCCGCGGAGCATAGCTTGGCCCACCTCGACGCTGGTGGGCCAGCGTTGACGATGATCAGGGCCGCCTTCTGCTCGAGTACCGGAACCAGAAGTGCGGCCGCCGGGTAGTCCTCCTTCTGCGTGCAGCCTGTGGTTGGAGACGAAGTCGCCGATGCCGGTGCCAAAGATGGCGGGAGCCGCCCGGCCGACGGCGGCGACGTACTGCTGGGCCAGCGTATCGACGTCGCCCTTCAGGGCGCCGGGGAAAATGAAGACGGGATTAAGCGAAGACATCTCAGCTCAGACAGGAATAGGCGGAGGCCGCGCGGCGGCGGTACGCATCAGGGCGATACCGGCGGACCGAGTGAACTCGGCACGGGAAGGCGCCCTGGTGGACAAGTCGGTCGCGGCGGACCGTCCGGTTCTGGCCGTCAAGGCGGATGGGGCGCACGTCTAGAAGTTCACCAGTTCTGGCCCGGACAGAGGGGCGGAAGTCGGCCTGACCGGCCGCCTCCCGCCCCTCTGTCTGTCCCCGGCCCTACGCCCGCAGCTGTTAGATCTTGTTGTCCCTCTTCTTCTTTTCCGGCCACGGGCCGAGCTTGTCTTTGGTGACGGTGGCGTCGCCGTGGCTGCCGGCGTCGGCCAGGTCACCGACCCGGTGGACCTTCAGCATGTTCGTGGAGCCGGCCGTTCCGGGAGGGGAACCGGCGGCGATGACCACTATGTCGCCGTCGTCCACGAGATCCAGTTCCAGCAGGCTGCGGTCCACCTGCGCGGTCATCTCGTCGGTGTGACCCACCATCGGGACCAGCACCGGCCGGATCCCCCAGGTCAGCGCCAGCTGGTTCCAGACGTGCTCCAGCGGCGTGAACGCGAAGACCGGACGGATCGGCCGCAAACGCGACAGCCGCCGCGCGGAGTCACCGGACTGGGTGAACGTACAAATGTACTTCGCTTCCAGCTGGTCGGCGATCTCGACGGCGGCACGGGTGATGGCGCCGCCGCGGGTCTTGGGCCTGGTGCCCAGCGGCGGGACCCGCTCCAGGCCGTGGACCTCAGTGGATTCGATGATCCGGGCCATGACCTTCACGGTCTCGATCGGGTACTTCCCCACGCTGGTCTCACCCGAGAGCATCACCGCGTCGGCGCCGTCAAGCACCGCGTTGGCGCAGTCGGAGGCCTCCGCCCGGGTCGGGCGCGGGTTATCGATCATGGATTCGAGCACCTGGGTCGCCACGATGACGGGCTTGGCCCAGCGGCGGGCCAGCTCGATCGCACGCTTCTGCACAATCGGGACCTCCTCCAGCGGAAGTTCCACCCCGAGGTCACCGCGGGCCACCATGATCGCATCGAAAGCGTCGATAATTTCCGGGAGCTGCTCCACGGCCTGCGGTTTCTCGATCTTGGCGATCACCGGCACCCGCCGGCCCTCTTCGTCCATGATCTCGTGCACGCGCTTAATGTCCGAGGCATCCCGGACGAAGGACAGCGCGACCATGTCCACGCCGCGGCGGATGGCCCAGCGCAGATCGTCCTCGTCCTTTTCGCTCAGCGCGGGCACGTTCACCGCGACGCCGGGCAGGTTAAT